>CAWVTK010000023.1:0-17493 GCA_963933205.1 uncultured Flavobacteriales bacterium | reverse complement strand
CTACCTCTTTTTATACAAGGGCACTTTAGAGCAGGCCTCGCCGTAGCTGAGGGTTTTTACCACGGGTTGCAGTAAGGTACAAAGCTCCACGTAGGTAGATTCTGGCACGGGCAGGTTGGAGCAGCCTTTTACAATAACAAACTTGTCTTGCAATTCGCTTAGGTCAATGGTTTGGAGTGCCTGACTAAATAAATGCTTGTTCAGATCTTCTAGAGAGCCTTTAACTACGGTATTAGCAAAACCGGCAACAGCACTTGCCACCAGCATAAAAGCCCAGGCAGGCACAATGGCATCCGAGGTAATGTCTATGGCAATGGCACAGTCTTGGTACTGCGCCCAATCGTTGGATTTTACAAAGGCTCTAAAATCGCGCTCTCGAAGAATGAGTCCTTCGTAGAGGTGCTCTTTCAAGTCTATAAACACCCGCTTGTCGTGGTTGTAATACTCCTCTAAATTAAAGGTTATTAATCCCGATTGTTCTACTTTGTTTACGATTTGATCCATGAGAAATAGGCTGTGGGTTTAAAGCAGCGGCTTATAAAAACCCGAGTTCTAATTTGGCTTCTTCGCTCATCATTTCTTTGGTCCAGGTAGGCTCAAAAACCATAATAACCTTCACTTCCTTAGCCTCGTCTAGCGAGCTTACTTTTTCGCGCACTTCCTCTGGCATCGATTCTGCAACCGGGCACGAGGGCGAGGTTAGTGTCATGTCAATTTCAATATCTGCATCTTCGCTAACTCGAACATCGTATATTAAACCGAGCTCGTAAATATCTACAGGAATTTCCGGATCGTAAATGCTGTGTAAAACATCCACTACTTTTTCTCCTAAGGCTTGCATTTGTTCTTCGTTCATCATAATTTTTTATTTAGCTTGAAAAGCCAATGCGTAAAACTTCATTTGTTTTATCATCGATACCAATCCGTTGGAACGCGTCATCGACAAGTGTTCTTTTAAACCAATGGCGTCTATAAAATGCAATTCGTTAGCGAGTATGTCTTTGCTCTTTTGCTGGTCGTATACACGCACCAATAAGGCAACAATTCCTTTGGTAATAATAGCATCGCTGTCGGCAGTAAAACGAACGGTTTCGCCCTCTTTACTCGCTTGCAACCAAACTTTAGACTGGCATCCTTTAATCAGATTCTCATCTAGTTTATGGCTTTCTTCTAACAGCGGAATGTCCTTACTTAGTTCTATTAAGTACTCGTATTTCTGCATCCAATCGTCGAACATTTCAAATTCTTCGATTATTTCTTCTTGTATCTCTTTAATCGTCATCTAGCCAAACATTTGTTTCACTCTGTGAATACCCGCTATAAAAACATCAATTTCTTCTTTGGTATTGTATACGGCAAAGGAGGCGCGCATGGTTCCAGGAACCTTAAAACGATCCATTACCGGTTGCGCACAATGATGTCCGGTTCGAATGGCAATTCCCAATTTATCTAATACAGTTCCTGCATCGTATGGATGAATGCCTTCTAGATTAAAAGAAACCAATCCGGCTCTATTTTTGGCTTCTCCAATAAAGTTTACGCCGTCTATTTCTTTTAATTTCTCTAGGGCATAAGCCAAAAGTTCTGCTTCGTAGTTTGCAATGTTTTCTACGCCTACTTCCTCCATAAATCGAACGGCAGCTTCTATGCCAATTCCGCCGGCTATGTTCGGTGTTCCACCTTCAAATTTAAAAGGCAAATCGTTGTAAGTAGTCCCTTCAAAAGTAACGTCTTTTATCATTTCTCCACCGCCGTGGTAAGGAGGCATTTTTTCTAAAATCTCCTTTTTACCGTGCAGAATTCCTACGCCAGTTGGGCCGTACATTTTATGTGCCGAAAAGCAGTAAAAATCTGCATTTAAAGCTTGTACATCTACCGTACAATGCGGAACAGATTGTGCGCCGTCTATTAAAACCAAGGCTCCTTTGGCATGCGCCAAAGCAATCATTTCTTCAATAGGATTAATGGTTCCTAAAGCATTGGAAATACTGTTTACTGCAAGAAACTTTGTTTTCTCGTTGAGTAATTTCTTATAGGCGTCCATGTCGAGTTCGCCAGAATCCAATACAGGTATTACCTTTAAAATGGCTCCAGATTGCTCGCAGGCCATTTGCCAAGGCACAATGTTAGAGTGGTGTTCTATGGCCGAAATAATAATCTCATCTCCTGCTTTAAAAAGCGAGCGAGATAGGCAAGAAGCCACCAAATTAATTGCTTCGGTGGTGCCTCGTGTAAAAATAATTTCTTGGGTAGATTTGGCGTTTAACAAACGACGAACCGCTTCTCGAGCCATTTCGTATTTATCGGTAGCCTGCTGGCTTAAGTAATGTACGCCACGGTGTATATTGCTGTTTTCCTTGCTGTAATATTCTGTAATCGCATCAATCACCATTTTCGGTTTTTGGCTGGTAGCCGCATTGTCGAAATAAACCAATGGATGGCCGTTAACTTCTTGATGAAGTACAGGAAATTGCGCGCGGATATTTTGAAGGTTTATAGCCATTAAAGGGTTGCTTCGTTAAGTTCTAAGTCTACTTTTAACTCGTAAGCAACCAAATTAATAAGCTGCTCTTTTAGTTGTGGAATGGTAATGTTTTTAAGTGTACCTCCTGCAAATGCAAACATTAAGAATGCCTTTGCTTCTTTTAAAGGAATACCTCTAGATTGCATGTAAAAAAGTGCTTCTTCATCCAATTGACCTATGGTACAACCATGAGAACAAGCAACATCATCTGCAAAAATTTCCAGTTGAGGTTTGGTGTCTATACTCGCAAAATCGGTTAGTAAGAGGTTGTTGTTTTGTTGGAATGCATTGGTTTTTTGAGCGTCTTTGCGCACCATTACCTTTCCATTAAACACGCCTTTCGATTTTTCGTCGTAAATACCTTTGTACAATTGGTTCGACTGACAGTTTGGAACTGCATGATCCACAAATGTATGGTGGTCTACCAGGGTAGCTCCTTTCAATAAGGTAATCGCATCCATGTGTGCTTCAGCGTGCTCGCCGGCAAACTCAAAATGCAAATTGTTTCGGGTTAGTTCTCCACTAAACGAGTAGGTATCTACCAATGCAGAACTTTTAGCGCCTTGTTTTACAAAAGTACTGTCTACAAGTGTGGCTGTATCCTGATCGTTTTGGAGTTTAAAATGCTTAAAGTTCGCCTCATTTCCTACCGAAGTTTCGGTTACTACATTGGTAAAAACGTAGTCGTCGCTTAAAGATTGATGACGTTCTAGGATTTGAACTTCTGCACGATCTTCTACTACAAATAGGTTTCGTACTTGGCTCATTATTGCCTTACTACTGTCGCTATTGATGTATAAAATCTGAATCAGTTTGTCTACTACTGCACCTGCTTTTACGTGTACAAAAGCGCCTTCTTCAGCAAAAGCTGTATTAAGACCAACCATGCTTAGTTTAGCATCTGCCAGGCTACCGTAGTGTTGGTTAAAAACCTCGGAGTTTCCTTGGTACGCTTCTTTAAGTGTACTTACAGAAAATTTGTCTTGCTCTGTGGTATTGGAAAGGGATGTGCTAAACACTCCGTCTACAAAAACGAGTTTATAAGAATCTACCCGAGCACATAAAAAGCGATCTACGTCTTCTGGCTCTAGGTCCAAACTGTATTCGGAACTAAAATTATAGTCGCGTTTAATGCTTTTGTTAAGAGAGGTGTATTTCCATTCTTCGTCTTTCGTGGTAGGAAATCCCTGTGATTTAAACACAGCAATACCTTGCGCACGCAATTTGCTCGAGTGTTCCGATTCGGAAGCAGCTCTGTTTTGAGCAAGGTTCTCAAAGGCGTTTATTAATTTATCGTGTAGTTTCAATGCTTGCTTTTTTAGGCTTCAATTTCTTGTTTAATCCAGTCGTAACCTCTTTTTTCGAGCTCTAAGGCTAGGCTTTTGTCACCGGATTTCACAATTTTACCATCGTATAAAACGTGTACAAAATCGGGTATAATATGATCCAATAAACGCTGGTAGTGGGTAATTATCATAACCGCATTGTCTTGGTTTTTAAGTTTGTTTACCCCATTGGCAACAATTCTTAAAGCATCAATGTCTAAACCAGAATCTGTTTCATCTAAAATAGCTAGTTTAGGATCTAACATAGCCATTTGGAATATTTCATTCCGCTTTTTTTCTCCACCGGAAAAACCTTCGTTGATGGAACGCGACATAAACTGCTTGTCCATTTCTAACAACTGTTGTTTTTCTCTCATCATTTTTAGCAAATCTTTCGCCGGCATTGGGTCTAAACCTTTTGCTTTACGACTTTCGTTTAATGCTGTTTTGATGAAGTTGGTAACCGAAACACCTGGAATTTCAACGGGGTATTGAAACGATAAAAACACACCTGCATGTGCTCTCTCTTCGGGAGCCAAGTCCATAATGTCTTTTCCGTCAAACTCTATAGTTCCGCCGGTAACTTCGTATTCTTCTCTTCCTGCAATTACGGCCGAGAGTGTACTTTTACCGGCACCATTTGGACCCATTATAGCGTGAACTTCTCCTTTGTTAATTTCTAAGTTGAGTCCTTTTATAATTTCTTTTCCTTCAATCTCAACCCTTAGGTCTTGTATCTTAAGCATATTTTTTGTCTTTGGGTATTTAACCTACACTTCCTTCTAAAGAAATGGCCAATAGTTTTTGAGCTTCTACGGCAAATTCCATAGGAAGCTGGTTGAGTACGTCTTTACAGTATCCGTTTACAATCAATCCGATGGCAGCATCTGTACCAATTCCTCTTTGATTGCAGTAAAACAGCTGGTCTTCACCAATCTTAGAGGTGGTAGCCTCGTGTTCTATACGTGCCGATTTGTTTTTTACTTCTATGTAAGGAAAGGTGTGTGAGCCACAGGTATCTCCCATCAACAGCGAATCGCATTGAGAGAAATTACGCGCATTTTCTGCACCTTTCATTATTTTTACCAGTCCACGGTAACTTCCGTTACTGTTTCCTGCAGATATTCCTTTTGATATGATGGTACTTTTTGTGTTTTTACCCACGTGTATCATCTTTGTTCCGGTATCGGCTTGCTGGTAATTGTTGGTAACAGCAACCGAGAAAAATTCTCCGACGGAGTTGTCTCCTTTTAAAATACACGAAGGGTATTTCCAGGTTACAGCAGAGCCGGTTTCAACTTGTGTCCAAGAAATTTTTGCGCTTTTATGGCAAATCCCTCTTTTGGTTACAAAGTTAAATACGCCGCCTTTTCCTTCCTTGTTTCCAGGATACCAGTTTTGTACGGTAGAGTATTTTATTTCGGCATCGTCCATGGCAATAAGTTCTACTACGGCAGCGTGCAACTGATTTTCATCTCTCGATGGCGCGGTACAACCTTCTAAGTACGAAACATACGAACCTTCATCTGCAATAAGAAGTGTGCGTTCAAATTGCCCAGTTCCGGCTTGGTTTATACGAAAGTAGGTAGACAGTTCCATAGGGCAGCGCGTGCCTTTTGGAATGTAACAAAACGAGCCATCGGTAAATACTGCGGAGTTTAAGGCCGCATAAAAATTGTCGGTTTGAGGTACCACTGTTCCTAGGTATTTCCGTACCAAGTCCGGATGTTCTTGAATTGCTTCGCTTATCGAACAGAAAATAATGCCCAATTCGCCAAGCTTTTCTTTAAACGAAGTTGCTACAGAGACCGAATCAACAACAATGTCTACGGCAACTCCGGTAAGCATTTTTTGCTCATCTAAAGAAATTCCTAGTTTTTCGAAAGTCTTTAACAACTCAGGATCTACCTCATCTAAACTGTCCAGTGTTTTCTTTGGCTTTGGTGCCGAGTAGTATGATATGGATTGAAGATCTGGTTTTTTGTAATGTACATTTCCCCAGTCGGGTTCCGTCATTTTTTGGAATTTACCAAAAGCTTCTAGTCTCCAATCAAGCAACCATTGAGGTTCGTTTTTTTTCATCGAAATTAAACGAATCACATCTTCATTCAGCCCGTTTTTAATGGTATCCGAATCAATATCTGTAACAAAGCCGTATTTATAATCGGCTGTGGTTACTTCTTCTAATAATTTATCTTCTTCTGTCAAATTTAGGATCGTTAAATTTAAAATTCAATCGTGAGAATTTAACTCGTTTTAGTTCGAAATGTAGTCGTTTTTTAAAACCAGTACATTTCTAATCTTGTGTTTTTACTTTACACCGAAAAGCTCTCTCCACAACCACAGGTTCGGGTTGCATTAGGATTGCTAAAAGTGAAGCCTTTTCCGTTTAAACCTCCAGAGAAGTCTAAAACAGTTCCGGCCAAATAGAGTAGGCTTTTTTTGTCGACTAAAATGCGCACATCGTTGTCTTCAATGAGTTTAGCATCGTCCGTTCTGTCTTTTGTAAAGTCTAGCTTATACGATAAGCCTGAGCAGCCTCCGCTAGATACACCAACGGTAACGTAGGCATCTGCGCCAAGACCTTCTTCCTCTAATAAAGTGAAGATTTTCTTTTTTGCTGTATTCGTTACACTAACCATATTTTAACCAATCTTTTAACTAATTTTTAATAAGGTGTTTTCTGTTTGCAAATATACTAAATATTCATCCATTTATGGAGCGTAAATACGTTTCGGTAGCTGCTTTCCTTTTTTTTTAATAATCCACTCATTATCAATATCTTATATAATAGATGTATTTTGTTATTTCGTCTTGTTTTTAGGACTTAATACGGACTTAATTAGGGGCTTTTTTTATTTAGTATGTTGCACTAGTCTCCAACCAATTTAAGGTACATTTAAATTTAAAGGAACTGAAACAAAATTATGTACTTAGGCATGTTTTAGTGCATCCTCATTTAATAGAATAATGTAATTTTGCGCCATGAGTATATTCGAAGACAAAGATCAGGAGTTTACGCCCATCTCTAAATTGGGCGAATTTGGTTTAATCGATTTGATTACCAAGGATTTAAAACAGTACAATCCATCTACTCTTAAAGGAGTAGGAGACGATGCAGCGGTTCTAAAAATTGGAGATGTATGCCAGTTAGTTTCAACAGATTTATTGGTGGAAGGCGTTCATTTTGACTTAGCCTATGCGCCTTTAAAACACTTGGGTTACAAGGCTGTTGTTGTGAATTTGTCAGACATTTGTGCAATGAATGCTGTTCCGACTCAGATTACCGTTTCCTTAGCGCTATCAAATAGATTTCCGGTGGAGGCTGTAGAAGAATTGTATGAGGGCGTTAAGCTTGCTTGCGAACATTATAAGGTAGATTTAATTGGTGGAGACACTACCAGTTCTACTTCGGGTATGATGATTAGTGTTACCGCTATGGGTACTGCAAAAGAGCAAGATATTACCTACCGTTCTGGAGCCAAAGAAAAGGACCTGATTGTAGTTTCTGGTGACTTAGGTGCTGCCTATTTAGGTTTGCAAATACTGGAACGAGAAAAAGCTGTTTTTATGGAAGATAAAAACATGCAACCAGACCTGCACGGCTCCGAATACGTTTTAGAAAGACAATTAAAGCCCGAAGCCCGAAAAGACATTGTACTTATGTTTAAAGAGATGGGTTTAGTACCTACCTCTATGATTGATGTTTCAGATGGTTTGTCTTCGGAATTGCTGCACTTAGCGAAAGCTTCTAATTTAGGTTTGCAGGTATTTGAAGAAAAAATACCATGCGACCCTACCGTAATGACACTAGCAGAGGAGTTTAAGTTGAACGGCGTAACCTGTGCCTTAAACGGTGGCGAAGATTACGAGCTACTCTTTACGATAGCCCAAAAGGATTACGATAAAATAAAAGCCAATCCAAACATGTCTGTTATCGGGTATATGCTCGATAAAGATTCGGGTACAAATTTAGTGAGTCACGATTCTAAAATATTCCCTTTAACAGCTCAAGGTTGGTCGGCACACGATAAAAAGGATTATTAAAACCTGGTGGCATACTAATTGATTGTTAAGTAGATAGTTTTTAATCTTATAGATCGATAGAAGTTTACTTTTATCAGGGGGTTTATGAGGGTTATTTAGTTAGTACTAAAAGGGAAGTCTCAAGCTTCCCTTTTTTTGTGCTCGGTTTAATTGTTTTTTACACTAGTTTTAAGAGCTGTGCTTTTAATTCCTCAGGGTTTTCCCAATGACTCATATGTCCCGCATTTTCAATTTCAATAAAATCAGCTCCGTTTTTATAGGCTTCTTCTTTTAGAGCATCGTTACTCAAAATAGGATCAAATTTTCCCGAAATATAAGTGACCTTACATTTTAAGTTTTGCACTGTTTTAGTGTGCGTTTCTCTTTTTTGCATTCCTATTAACGCCTGCAATATTCCATTTGAGCAGAGTGCTTCAGAGTCGTGCATCATTTTTTTAATAGGAAGCTGGCAAGCATTTTGAAATTGTTTTGGAACGAGTAAAGTAATGGCTGCTCTTAGGTATACCTTTTTTCGCTCTTTTACCGCTTCAATAGCTCTTATCCTAGCTGTTTTTTTTGCTTCAGAATCTTTTTTTGCAGTAGAGTGCAAGAGTATAAAGTGGTTAATTTTACTTTGGCAAATACAGGCTAATTCTAGGCCAATGTATGCTCCCATCGAATGTCCGATAAGGGTAAATTCGGGCTTGTTTAAAGTGCAAAGTAACTCGTTTGTAATTCGAGCAAAGAGTTTCATGGCTTTACTGTTTTCCATGTCCTCCGATTTTCCAAAACCAGGAAAGTCAAGTCTAATAACGGTATGATTAATAGACATTGCTTCCGCAATTTCATCCCACATACTTAGACTTCCGAGGTACCCGTGTAAAAGAACAACTGCGGGTCCTTTACCCTCTATTTTGTAGTGAATGTTTTTTCCTTGGAATTTGAAAAAAGGAATAATTTCTATGTTTTGTGGGTTTAAACTAACTGCATCAATTAAAATTTGACTTTTAAAAAGCGTTCAAATTTACATCCAACTATTCGGCCATTAAAGCTTCAATTTCTTCAATTTCTAATGGAATGTTTGCCATCAAATCTTTCGGACCGTTTTCGGTAACGAGTATATCGTTCTCTAGTCGTATACCTAAGTTTTCTTCGGGAATGTAAATACCTGGTTCACAGGTAAAAACCATACCTGCTTCAATAGGTGTGGTCCAAAAGCCAACATCGTGAACATCTAAGCCCAAGTAATGCGAAGTTCCGTGCATAAAGTATTTTTTATAAGCCGGCTTTCCTGCTTCTTGATGGTCTACTTCCTCTTGACTAATCAGGCCTAAGCACAGGAGTTCTTTCTCCATCAAATTTCCTACTTCAATATGGTATTCGTGTAAGTAGGTTCCGGGTACCAGCATTTTTGTTGCCGCTTTCATTACTCTTAATACGGCATTGTACACTTCTTTTTGTCGCTCAGTAAATTTGCCGTTTACTGGAACGCATCGCGTCATATCCGAAGCGTAATTGGCATATTCAGCTCCGAAGTCCATTAAGATAACATCTCCGTTTTTACAGGCTTTATTGTTTTCTATATAGTGTAAAACACAGGCGCTTTCACCAGAGGCAATTATAGGTGTGTAGGCAAATCCACGAGATCTATTTTTAACAAATTCGTGTAGGATGTCTGCCTCGATCTCGTATTCCATTACGCCGGGCTTAATGGTTTTTAAAATCCTTTTAAAAGCATTTTCAGTAAGCGTGCATGCTTTTTGAATGAGTTCAACTTCTACGGCATCTTTTATTGCGCGTATTTTATGCATTATCGGAGCGCTTCGCTCGTATTGGTGAATAGGATAATTTTTGCGAATCCATTTTCCAAATCGATCGTCTCGTGTTTCTACTTCTGTAGCAGCTCGTAAGTGTTCGTTGCTATTTAAATAAACATGAGCTGCCTCGCTCATTAAAGTTTTAAGAACAGACTCAAATTGATCTAGCCAATAAACAGTGCGAATTCCCGAGGTATCAAAGGCACTTTTTTTATCTAGTTTGGCTCCTTCCCAAACCGCAATATGGGCATTTGTTTCCTTTAAGAATAAGATTTCTTTGTGCTTATAATGAAACGAATCTGGAAACAATATAAGTATAGATTCTTCCTGATCTACACCAGAAAGATGAAACAGATCGTTGTTTTGACGAAACTCCATTGTACCATCTGCATTGGTTGGCATAACATCGTTGGAGTTAAATATTGCTAAAGAGCTTGCTGTAAGGTTTTTGCAAAACCGAACTCTATTTCTAATGAATAATTGATGGTCTATTTGTTCGTATTTCATAGTATTTGTTTTTCAATTTTTACACATCAAACAAATATAGGTTTAAGAGTTGTAAACTTTAAAGCTAAGGATTGAAATTTTGAAAAGGATTTAAACACGGTAGAATAAGAGCCTAAATTTGGGCTTATTAATTGATGGTTTACCTCAATACTTCCATTCGGTATGCATCTAGCTTTACAAAGATAAAGAGTAGTATACTAAAACCCCAAAGAGAGGAGCCTCCATAGCTAAAAAAGGGGAGTGGAATTCCGATAACTGGCATCAAGCCAATTGTCATGGAGATGTTAATGAAGAAGTGACAGAAAAGTATGGTTGCAACCCCGTAGCCGTAAACTCTACTAAACGAAGATCGTTGCCTTTCGGCTAGTATAACCAAACGGAAAAGTAGTAGAACAAAGAGGACAATGGTTAGTGTTGAGCCGATAAAGCCCCATTCTTCGCCAATGGTACAGAAAATAAAATCGGTACTTTGTTCGGGTACAAAATTAAACTTTGTTTGTGTTCCATCTAAAAATCCTTTACCCAAGAAACCGCCAGAGCCAATTGCAATTTTTGATTGATGTAGGTTGTATCCCACACCATGGATGTCGTCAATTTTTCCAAGAATTAGGTCTATTCTATTTTGCTGATGCTGTTTTAAAATATCCGAGTATAAAAAATCAACAGACTTTACAAAGCCTAAACTCATAACTAAAGTGAGCAGTGCATATTTTAGGGGGCGTTTGTTCTTTTTTAATAAGTAAGCAAATAGTGCGGAAAAACCCGCTACCAAGAGCATAGCTACTTTTTGGTCGTACTTTACGGTAACTATAAATAGGGCGATAGTTAAAGCCACTACAGCCAGATAAATACCAGAAATCCCTTCTCTATACAGCACTAAAAAGAGGGAGGCAAATACGATTGCAGAGCCTGCATCTGGTTGCAACATTATAAGTACAATTGGAAGAATAAGGATTGCAAAAGCTTTTATCTGATTGCTAATTTCCTGCAAATTAATACTCAACTGACTTAAGTATTTACTCAGGGCAAGAAGGGTTCCTACTTTGGCAAATTCGGAGGGTTGCATGCTAAAACTCCCGAGAGCATACCAAGATTTTGCTCCACCAATTTCTTTTCCAAAAAGAACTACACCTATTAAAAGCAGCATCATTACTGCATAAATTAAATAGGAAAATGTGGTGTAAAATTTACCGTCAATTATAAGGATTATGGAAATCCAGATCCCAGAAGTGGCCATCCAGAAAAGTTGTTTTCCCGGTTCGGCACTCATGGTAAGTAGCTTGAAATTTCCTTCGTCGTAGTTGGCTGCATAGATGTTTAACCAACCAAAAAGCAACATTAAAAGATAAATAATTACTAAGGTCCAGTCTATGTTAGCGAAAAAGTTTTTGTTAGTTCTCATTTTCCGGAGTCATTAAATTGCCGTTCAGAATAAATGCTTCTTGTTTGGTATTACTAACCTTACCCGTTAAATATTTTTCAATCATTAAGCTCGCAATTGGAGCAGCCCATGTAGATCCCCATCCACCGTTTTCTACATACACAGCTATAGCTATTTGGGGCGAATCTTTTGGTGCAAAGGCAATAAATATAGAATGGTCGTCTCCGTGAGGATTCTCTGCAGTTCCTGTTTTTCCACAAACTTCTATTCCTTTAAGGCGTGCAGTTTTTGCTGTTCCATGTTTACTGGTAAACACTCTTTCCATTCCATCGATAACCTTATTAAAGTGCTTTTTGTCTACACTGGTGTATTTAGGACTGGTATACGTGCTGTCGTTTAAAAATTCTCCGGCTATTTTTCTAACTATATGTGGGGTGTAGTAATGTCCTCTGTTTGCTATGGCTGCACACATGTTTGCCATTTGTATAGGCGAAACCACGAGTGCGTCTTGTCCAATCGCTAAAGAAATAACTGTAGGAGCTTTCCACCTTCGTTCCCCGTATTGTTTGTTGTAAAATTCAACACTTGGTACACGTCCTTTCCTACCGTTGTAGAGGTCGTTGTTAAGAAAATTCCCCAAACCAAAACTCAGTATGTGATTTCTCCAATTATCATATCCTTCTGCAGCTGTGGGGTATTTTTCTACAATACGTCTAAAGGTGTTGCAGTAGTATGCGTTGCAAGATTGGGTAATAGACTCTACTAGGTTTAAAGGCGATCTATGCGCATGGCAACCTACTTTTAATTTTGCACTAAACCGCCAGCCTTCGTCGCAAGAAAAGCGAGTGCCAGAATAAATCACTTCTTCTTGCAATCCCACCAGTGCATTGAGTAATTTAAAGGTAGAGCCTGGCGGGTATTCTGCGAGTAAGCTTCTGTCAAACAAGGGTTTGTCCTGGTCTTTATACATTCGGTTAAAATTTGGCGAACGCGACCGACCGATTAGTAAATTCGGATCGTAAAAGGGGCTGCTTACCAGCGTTAAAATTTCTCCAGTTGCTGGTTCTATTGCTACGATGGCGCCTTTTTTATTTAGCATTAACTGCTCTGCGTATTCTTGTAATTGAATGTCTATACTCAGCTCTAAATCTTTTCCATTTACAGCCAAACTATCGTATTTACCGTTCTCAAACTTTCCTTTAGATCGGTTCCAAACATCGCGAATTAGGTACTGTACACCTTGGGTGCCTCGAAGTTCTTTTTCGTAGGAATTCTCTACGCCACTCATTCCGTAGTTGTCGTTCTTTTTATAGTAGTTTTTCTTTTTTAAAACATAATCGGGCACCTGGCTTACATAGCCTAAAATATGCGCTGCAGAGTGCTGAGGATACTCGCGCATGGTTCTTTCTTGTAAATAAAAACCTGGAAATTTGTAAAGTTTCTCTTGTAGTTCTGCAGCTGTTTTTTTAGCTATTTCTTTTACAAATACGGAGGCTCTATGTCTGGAGTATTTACGTGCTCTAGAAAACTGCTTGTCAAAATAGGCTTTATCTATGGCTATAATATTGCAGAGCTCTAGGGTGTCCATACCCTTTACATGCCTTGGTGTAACCATCAGGTCGTAGGCCCTTTGGTTGGTTACCAATAAGGTGCCATTTCTATCGTAAATATAACCTCTTTCGGGGTATAAAGTAAGTGCTTTTATTACATTGTTATCGGCAGATAATTTGTAGGAATCATCGAGTACTTGAATTCCGAAAAGCTTAAGTAGAATAAAAAACGAACTTATACCAATTAGGAAATAGAAAAAGAGTCTGCGTTCTGCGAATTTATTTCTACTCATCTTCTTTTAGAATTGGAGCGTAACGATTCCAGGATGAGGATGAATAGTAAGCTTGCAATGGTGCTTACTACGGCTCTAAAAAAGGTGTCGGTAAACTCGTTTAAGCGAAATGCCTCTAAGAAAAATAAGGTAAAATGATGAATGAAGCACAAGAGTCCTGTGTAGGTAAAAAACCGCCCAAGTTTTAATTGTTTTACGCTAATTGCATCTAAATCTTCGCCACCTTTTACAGAAACAAGCGATAAAATACTGGGTCTAACGTAGGCAAGCAGAACTGAGGCAGCAGTATGTATACCGTAACTATCGGAAAATACATCTATGGTAAAACCCATAATAAATGCCAACACTAAAACACCGGCTTTAGAAAGTTTAGGCGGAAGCAGCATTATAAAAAGCACATATACATATGGATTTAGATACCCACTTATTTGTACGTTATTTAGAAACAATACTTGGAGAGCTATAAGCGTAAAAAACCGAACAGTATGTTGTAATGTTTTAGTCACCTTTTTGAGATTCTAATTTTTTTCGTTCTAATTTTTGAGCATCTTTTATAACATATACAAAGTCTACATTTGTGTAGTCTACACTTAAGTCTACTTCAATAGAATAAAAGTTGGCTGCCGGCTCTCTTTCAAACCGGTTAATCGTTCCAATAGAAATCCCTTCTGGGAAAATACTGGAGTAGCTGTTGGTTACTAAGCTGTCTCCAACAGAAATAGAAACGTATTTTTCAATAGACTTAAGTTGGGCATAATCTTTTGATTTTCCATCCCAATGAAGTTCTCCAAAATGATTCGATTTATTCAAACGCGTACTTATTACGGTGCTTTTATTCAATACACTCATTACCGTTGCATAATGCTTACTCACATCTCTTACAATTCCTACAACACCCTCTTTTGTGCAAACCCCCATGCCACTTTCTATGCCATGTAAGGTTCCTTTGTTTAAGGTTAAGTAATTGTTTCGTTTGTTGTAGGAGTTTTTAATAACCTTAGCAGCAATGTATTGGTAATTATCGTAGCGAATTTCTTCGCTCTTATCTCTTTTTAATTCCCTGCTTTTTAATAAGGCATTTTCCTCGGCTAAAAAGCTGTTTACTTCTTTGAGCGAAAAATATTCTTTGGAATTGTTGAGTCCATCAAGGAGTTGTCCCGACCAATTTATAGCGGAATTAGCAAATCTAGATGATTGATAATAATGACTTTGCAGTAGCATTCCCAGGGCGATAGTTTCCAAAAGAATGAATAGGAATAAAACGTGATGCCTAAGGAAAAATGCAATTAAGTTACGCATGTGTTCATAGGTTTTCTACTTCATTAAGAAGCTGAAAGATTCAATATTTTTTAGTGCTATTCCAGTGCCACGAACTACCGCTCTCAATGGATCTTCTGCCACGTAAACGGGTAATTCTGTTTTTTTAGATATTCGATTGTCTAAGCCTCTAAGCATGGAGCCTCCACCAGCTAAATATATACCTGTATTGTAAATGTCTGCAGCTAATTCTGGCGGTGTCATGGCTAAAGCTTGCATTACGGCGTCTTCTACTTGAATAATAGACTTGTTAAGTGCTTTGGCAATTTCTTTACTCGAAACGGTAATTTGTTTTGGTTTTCCCGTCATTAAATCACGTCCTTGAACTGGGTAGTCTTCTGGAGGTGTTTCGAGCTCTTCAACTGCAGAACCAACATTTATTTTAATTTTTTCTGCTGTTCGTTCACCTACAAATAGGTTGTGCTGTGTTCGCATATAATACACAATATCGCTGGTAAATACATCGCCAGCAACCTTAATAGATTTATCGCAAACAATACCTCCAAGAGCCAGTACTGCTATTTCTGTAGTACCTCCGCCTATGTCAATAATCATGTTTCCTTTTGGCTCTAAAACATCTATCCCAATACCAATAGCAGCGGCCATTGGCTCGTGGATTAGGTAAACTTCCTTAGCGCCAATTTGTTCTGCAGAATCTTTTACCGCTCTTTCTTCTACTTGTGTAATTCCAGAGGGAATACAAATAACCATACGAAGTGATGGAGAAAAAAACCTGCTTTTAAGGTTTGGGATGGTACGAACGAGTTCTCGAATCATTTGTTCCGATGCGCCAAAATCGGCAATAACACCATCTTTTAACGGACGTATTGTTTTTATACCTTCATGAGATTTACCGTGCATCTGTTGCGCCCTTGTTCCAACCGCAATAATTTTTTCGGTTTTACGATTAATTGCTACGATAGATGGTTGATCTACAACAACCTTGTCATTATGAATGATAAGTGTATTTGCCGTTCCTAGATCAATGGCGATGTCCTGCATCATGAAGTCAAACAATCCCATGGGCTCTTTTTGTTTTTATGTTAAAACAACAATTAAACCTTTAAGGTCTGTTGTTGGTACGCATCAATATTAGTGTTTAAAGTGTCTTGTGCCAGTAAATACCATTGCCATTTGATGTTCATTACAATAGTCAATAGACAATTGATCTTTAATAGAACCTCCGGGTTGTATTACTGCTTTAATACCTTCTTTGTCTGCAATTTCAACACAGTCGGGGAAAGGGAAGAAAGCATCCGAAGCCATTACTGCGCCATTTAAATCAAAGCCAAAAGCTTTTGCTTTAACAATTGCTTGTCTTAAAGCATCTACTCGAGATGTTTGGCCTACACCACTCGAAATTAATTGCTTGTTCTTAGCAAAGATAATGGTGTTCGATTTTGTGTTTTTACAAAGTTTTGATGCAAAAGCTAAATCAGATTTTTGGTCTTCTGTAGCGCTAACTTTACAAACATCCTTCATGTTTGCAATTTCATCTGTCTTCACATCTTTGTCTTGTTCTAAAACACCGTTCAGTATAGTTCGAACGGTTTTAGAAGGCATGATTACTTCTTTTTGTATAAGAACGACGCGATTTTTCTTTGTTTTAAATAGTTCTAAAGCAGCCTCATCGTAAGCTGGAGCAATAATTACTTCGAAGAACAATTTATGAATTTCTTGGGCAGTTTCAATATCTACTTTTCGATTAGTTATCAACACCCCGCCAAATGCAGAAACTGGGTCTGCAGCAAGTGCGTCTTTCCAAGCATCTACTAGGTTTTTTCGGGAAGCTAGGCCACAAGCATTGTTGTGTTTTAAAACCGCAAAAGTTGTGTCCGTAAATTCTGCCATCAAGCTTACGGCAGCATCAATATCTAAAAGGTTGTTGTAGGATAATTCTTTACCGTTTAATTTGTCAAATACCTCATCTAATTTACCGTAAAACGTGCCTTTTTGATGTGGGTTTTCGCCGTATCGAAGTGTTTTAGATTCTTGTATACTTTGCTTCAAGGCTGTAATAGAGCCGTCGTTAAAGTAGTTAAAGATGGCCGTGTCGTAATGTGAAGAGATGTTGAATGCTTTGCTGGCAAAACTTTTTCTTTGTGCCAGTGTAGATGCTCCATTTTGAGATTTTAAAATATCCAATGCTACTGGGTATTCTTCTCTAGAAGGAACAATGAGCGTATCTCTGAAATTTTTAGCTGCTGCACGAATTAAGGAAATTCCTCCAATATCAATTTTCTCTACTATAGCTTGTTCTTCTGCACCCGATGCAAGGGTGTCTTCAAAGGGATAAAGATCGACTACAATTAGATCTAGTTCTGGTATCTTATATTCTTCCAGCTGCTTAAGGTCGTTTGGCTCGTGCCTACGAGCTAAAATACCACCAAATACATTGGGGTGAAGTGTTTTAACACGTCCTCCTAAAATAGAGGGGTAGCTTGTCAATTCTTCAACAGGGACAACAGATACACCCAAGTTTTCAATAAATTTTTGAGTTCCTCCGGTGGAGTATATGGTTACTCCTAAGCGGTTTAATTCTTCAATAATTGGTTCCAAACGGTCTTTATGATAAACCGAAATAAGGGCGTTCTGAATTTTTTTCAAAGCTTTAATTTTGAGATGCTTAATACTAAGACAAAAGTAGAAATTCACTTTTGATTTATGGGGTATTAACAGATCAAGTTTTAAACAATTTTAAAGTGATAATGAGCTTGGAAAAACGCTTGATTTATTTCAAATATTTAAGAATA
>CAWVTK010000022.1:0-17562 GCA_963933205.1 uncultured Flavobacteriales bacterium | reverse complement strand
AAAAGTTGTTAACCTTTTAATGTAACAATACATTAATGTACATATGACTATATTTTTATAGGTTTATGGTTGTGTAAAAATCAAGTTCTAAAATTCGAGGGAAAGATGACTAGACTTGGTTGAAAGGCGCATTTATATGCGCCTTTCTTTATTTTAAATACTGTGCAAATATGATTAAAAAAAAACAAAAAAGAGCTTACTAATAAGTTTATTAATAGAACGAACCAATAAAAGATTAGGGTGGACAATTAATTTCAATAAATGGAGCGTTTTACTCCTACTCTTGGGTCTCAATTTTATATATGTATCATTAATTTTAATCAACTAAGGTACACAGCATGTACAATTAATCGATAATTAGTATTTAGTTAAAACAATAGAAAGCCTTAATGAATCAAAAAATAAATTTAGCATTAAAAATACCCGTAAAAAAAACAGCATTCTTTCTATAAAAAAGAATGCTGTGTGTGCATCAACTAACAAAATCTATAAAATTAGCTAAACTGTAATTCGAATAAATTGCTGTAATATCCTTTTTTCGCCAGTAACTCCGTATGAGTTCCAGATTCCACGATCTCTCCAGCTTCCATAACCAAAATTTTATCTGCATTTTGAATAGTTGCCAATCTGTGCGCTACAACAATCGAGGTTCTTCCTTGGGTTAGTTTTTCTGTAGCCAGTTGAATTAATTCTTCTGTTTGAGAATCTACCGAAGAAGTGGCTTCATCTAAAATGAGCACGCTAGGATTAGAGACGTAAGCACGTAAAAAAGCAATAAGTTGCCTTTGTCCAGCAGAAAGCATTACACCTCTTTCACGAACATTGTAATTATAACCACCAGGTAGTTGCTCTATAAAATCTTCTAGTCCAATTGCTTTTGCCGCTTCTTTTACCTGACTTAAAGGAATGTTCTTATCTAAAACAATATTTTTGTAAATGGTGTCAGAAAATAAAAATACATCTTGTAAAACCAAGGCTAAATTACTTCGTAGCGATTTTAAATTGTAATTAGAAATATCTTTCCCATCTAAAAATATAGAGCCTGAGTCTATATTATAAAAGCGCAGCAATAAATTTACAATAGAGCTTTTTCCTGCTCCAGTTGCTCCAACTAGTGCTAAGGTTTTTCCTTGTTTAATTTCAAAGTTTATATTCTTCAGAACGGGCTCGTCCGGCTTGTAGGAAAAATGAACCTGTTTAAAGACCACATCTCCTTTCACTTCACCCAATTCCAGGTCTCCGTTTGAGTGCACGCGTTCATCAGTATCTAAAATCTTAAAAACTCGAGTTGCAGCTACAACTCCTCTCTGCAAAACATTGATTCTGTCTGCGAGGTGTCGTACAGGTCTAAAAAGCATGTTTATTAATAAGATAAAAGACATCATTAAACCCAAGGTAACATCGCCTCCTAGAAGCATATCTAAGCCACCATACCAAACCATAGCTCCTAAAGATAGGGCACTCATAATTTCAATAATTGGCAGGAAAATAGAAAAATGCCAAATAGCTTTAATAGTTGCCTGTTTAAAAGTAGCATTCACCTGCTTAAAAGATTCTAGTTCGGCATTTTCACGATTAAAAACTTGAATTATTTTCATGCCCGAAATATGCTCTTGCACAAAGGTATTTAGTTTAGAAATGGCAGACCTCTCATCTTCAAAAGCACTTTTCATAGCAGTTTGAAAATACTTTGTTGCCCAAATAAGAACTGGAAAAACTGCTAAAGCTATACAACTAAGCATAACGCTTCTGGAAAACATCCAAGAGGCAATAAGGATGATTTTAAACATGTCACTAAAGATAACTAAGATTCCTTGCGAGAAAATCTCTGCTATGGTTTCGATATCAGAAACGGTGCGGGTAACTAATGCTCCAATGGGAGTTTGATCGAAGTACTTTAGTTTAAATGAAAGAATTTTTTCGAATAACTTTTCGCGTATGTCTTTAATAACCGATTGTCCTATCCAATTTGCAGCATACATAAATACAAACTGAAAAATAGCTTCCAAAAACAATAAACCAACCATTATGAGGCAGAATTTAAGTAACATTTCCGGATTGGAACCAAGAATGAAATTATCTACCGTATATTCTATAATTATAGGACGGGCAATAGAAAAGACCCCTAGTAAAATACTAAAGAAAATACTGCTGTAAAAAATTAATTTATAGGGCTTAACAAAGGCTAAAACTCTGGTTAGCAACCTAAAATCGAATGGAGTATTCTTTTTACTAATTCCCATTTAAAAGACCCTCTGGGTAATTTACATTAACTAAATAAAGTCCTTTGGCTGGAGCAGATACGCCTGCTAAACCTCTGTCTTTCTTGTTTATAATAGATTTAAAAGTTTCTATACTCATCTTCTCTTTACCAACTTCTATTAAAGTACCAACAATAGCCCGTACCATATTTCTTAAAAACCTATCGGCCTGTATGGTAAAAACCCATTTACCCTCCTTGTACATCCATTCTGCAAATTGCACATCGCATATATGCGATTTCACCTCAGAATGAACTTTAGCAAAGCTAGAAAAATCGTTTACTTGAATTAAGCAAGCAGCTGCTTTATTCATTAGATCAAAATTTAAAGGAACATGCAGCAGCCAAGCATCTTGAGTTAAAAAAGGGTTCTTATCCTGACACAACCAATATTCGTAGGTTCTAGAAGTGGCATGAAAGCGCGCATGGGCATCTTTTGAAACCTCAAATATGGATTGTATTTGTATTGAATCTTCTAGAAAGGCATTTAAGCGATGGGCTATTTTGTAGCAATCAAACTGCATTTCAGATTCAAAATGCGCATACATTTGCTTTGCATGAACTCCTGCATCGGTTCTGCCAGCGCCCATTACCAATAGCTCTTCTTTTAATAGAACAGACAAACCTTGGTTAATCTTTTGTTGAACAGTTTTAGCGTTTGGCTGTATTTGCCAACCGTGAAAATCGGTTCCCTTGTATGCTAAACGAATAAAATACCTCACTTGACTCTATTTGTTACAAAAATACTAAGATTGATGAAATAAACGCTATTAGATGTTTTGAAGATTTAAGAAATTGGATATCTTTCTGAACTTATTACACTACCTCAACTAATATGGAGAATGGAAGACCTAGATGAGCGAGCTTCCTCTTCGATAAGTTGAGCGATTAAAAGCTATTTTAATGAAACGAATCGGACTTCTTTCAGACACTCATTCCTACTTAGATCCAGCTATTTTTAAACACTTTAAAGAGTGCGATGAGATATGGCATGCTGGAGATATTGGAGCGCTAGAGGTTTTTGATCGCCTAAAAGAATTTAAACCATTGCGCGCTGTATACGGAAATATTGATGCAGCAATAATTAGAAGAGTTTGCCCTTTGCACCAACGCTTTATGTGTGAGGAGGTAGATGTTTGGATAACGCACATAGGAGGCTATCCGAAACGATATGCTCCGAGTATACGAGAAGCTATTAAAATCAATCCGCCACAATTATTTATAAGTGGGCATTCGCATATTTTAAAAGTAATGCACGACAAAGAACTAGGTTTACTCCACATGAACCCGGGTGCGGTTGGAAAGCACGGGTTTCATCAAATAAAAACAATGTTACGTTTTACTATAGATGGTAAAAAAATAAAAGACTTAGAAGTTATTGAACTCGGTAAACGCTAGCGAATACGGTCTACAGATCTTACAAGATCGTCGTCTTTTTTAACGCCTTTGTACGCTAAAAATAAGACAATAAGAGTAAAACCTAGTAAGAATAATGTACTGTTGGTGGTAGAAAAATGAAACTCTTTAAACAGCATAAAAGCACGAACACCAATAACAAACTCTATAATTACCGCTAATTTTATTAATTTCAATTGCCATGTTCTATTCTTAAATAGAAAAATAGTGACTAGAGAAAGTAAACAAGCTGAACAAGTTAAAGCAAACATCTTTGAATCGTTTTGAGTGCTAATGAGTTCTTTGTTAAAAGACCAAAATGGAATTTTAAAAGAAACAAGCGCAAATGCTATAGAGCCTAGTAATAAGTAGATCGATTGAATTCTTTGAATCATCTTTTTTTTCCAAAAATAATAATTTATACGCTCAGCTCAACTAAATTTAGGCTAAATTACACTTTTGGGTAAAACTATAAATTAGCTCGAAAACAAAGTTTTAATCTTCAATTTTAAATTTCAAGTAATAATTCGTATCATTGCATAACAAATCCTTGTTTCAGGCACATTTGAAACAAAATCACAAAACAACATTTCGAACAAAAGTCAACTTCGACTCACATTGTACCAACAACATTTATGTACGACATTTTAGAATTAAAAGGTAAACTTCTTCCTGAATTGCAAGGTATTGCAAAGGAATTAAATGTACCTAAGTTTAGAGCTTTAAAAAAAATGGACTTGATCTATCAAATATTAGATGTACAAGCCATAAGCCCTAAAACAACACAAGTGGCACTAGAAAAACCTAAGGTAATTAAAAAAGAAAAAGTTGATAAGCCTAAGGTTAAAAAAGCAGTAAAGAAAAAGATTGAACCTTCAACACCAGAGCTTGTTAAAGAGGAAGTCAACAACGAGGCTAAGCAGCAGGAAGAGGAAATGCCGGAGGACGATGGAAAAACGAAACCGACACCAAAAACCTTGGAGGCTAGACTTAATCCAGACAAGCCTAATCCAAAAAGCAGACCTCTTCGAGCAAGAAGAAAACAAGAATCGCAATTGGATCGTATAAAAAAGGCAGAACAAAGATCTAATGAGCTTAAGCAAGCTATTTCTGCGCCTAAAAAAGAAGAAGAAGCAACGGAGCTTGCAAAACCGATAAAATCACAAGTTGAGCCTGTTAAAGCTCAGCCAACACAAATTAAAGCGCTACCAAAGACTCCACAAAATCGTAAAATCGATAAGAAAACTGTTGAATACGAATTTGAAGGAATTGTTACAAGTAAGGGGGTTTTAGAACTTATGCCTGATGGTTATGGTTTTTTACGTTCTTCGGATTACAACTACCTGAGTTCGCCAGATGATGTATACGTTTCCCATTCTCAAATCAAACTGTTTGGTTTAAGAACTGGAGACAGCGTTAAAGGAATTGTTCGTCCTCCAAAAGAGGGTGAAAAATACTTTCCCTTAACCAGCATAGAAAAGATTAATGGGAGAGATCCTAGCTATGTTAGAGATCGTGTTGCATTTGAGCATTTAACACCCCTGTTTCCGGACGAAAAATTTAATTTAGCAGACAGTAAAGCTGGAACTGCAGCCAGAATTATCGATTTATTTTCTCCAATAGGAAAAGGGCAGCGTGGGCTAATAGTAGCGCAACCCAAAACAGGTAAAACGGTGCTTTTAAAAGAGGTTGCTAATTCTATAGCAAAAAACCATCCTGAGGTTTATATGATTGTACTTCTAATTGACGAACGTCCTGAAGAAGTGACCGATATGGCCAGAACGGTTAATGCAGAAGTAGTATCTTCTACTTTTGACGAACCTGCAGAAAGACATGTGAAAGTTGCCAACATTGTGTTAGAAAAAGCCAAAAGAATGGTAGAATGCGGACACGATGTAGTTATCTTATTAGATTCGATAACACGTTTAGCAAGAGCATACAACACGGTTGCACCAGCCTCAGGAAAAGTACTTTCTGGTGGTATAGATGCTAATGCATTGCACAAACCAAAACGTTTCTTTGGTGCGGCTAGAAACATAGAAAATGGAGGCTCGCTTACCATTATTGCGACTGCTCTTGTAGAAACCGGCTCTAAAATGGACGAAGTTATCTTTGAAGAATTTAAAGGTACAGGTAATATGGAGATGCAATTGGATAGAAAAATAGCTAACAAACGAATTTACCCCGCTATTGATTTAGTAAACTCGAGTACGCGTAGAGAAGATTTACTAATGGGTAAGGAAGAGTTACAACGCATGTGGATTATGAGAAAGCACTTAGCCGACATGACTCCATTAGAAGCGATGGAATTCTTAAAAGATAGAATTAGAAGAACAGAAAACAATGCAGAATTTTTAGTCTCTATGAACAGCTAAAATTCTTATTTCATTAACAAAGTCTTTATCTGAGATAAAGGCTTTGTATTTTAAATTTCATAAAAAAAGCTTCCAAATGGAAGCTTTTTTTTGTGGTAATCTTAGGAATTAAACTACACCTTGATCTAACATAGCATTGGCCACTTTTACAAAGCCTGCAATGTTTGCACCTTTAACGTAATCTACATTATTTTCGGTAGTTCCATATTCAACACATGCTTGATGTATGTCTTTCATAATTTTCTTTAGCTTTTCGTCTACTTCTTCTCGCGACCAATTGTAACGTAAAGAGTTTTGAGACATTTCTAATCCAGAAACAGCTACACCCCCAGCATTCGATGCTTTTCCTGGTGCAAAGGCAATTCCAGATTCGCTAAAAACTTCGATGGCTTCTGGAGTAGAAGGCATATTAGCGCCCTCGGCAACTAATTTCAATCCTTTGCTTACTAAAAGCAATGCATCCTCCTTATTCAACTCGTTTTGAGTTGCACATGGCAAGGCAATATCTACATTTACAGGTAGGTTCCAAGCTCTTTGACCTTCAAAATATTGAACATCATCAAAGGCTTCTGCCATCTCTTTTAAACGACCTCTTCGAACATTTTTCAGTTCCATAAGGAACTTTAATTTATCGGTTTGAAATCCATCTGCAGCATACAAGAAACCTCCAGAATCGGATACCGTGAGAACCGTACCACCTAGATGTAGAACTTTTTCTAATGCATACTGAGCTACGTTTCCAGAGCCCGATATGGCTACGGTTTTCCCTTTAAAAGACTCCGATTTATTTTTCAGCATTTCATCTGCAAAATATACACATCCGTAGCCTGTTGCTTCTGGGCGGATTAATGAGCCACCCCAAGAAGCTCCTTTACCGGTAAGAACTCCAGTAAATTCATTTCTTAATCGCTTGTATTGACCGAACATAAATCCGATTTCGCGTCCACCAACTCCAATATCTCCAGCAGGAACGTCGGTATTTGGTCCAATATGTCTAAACAGTTCAGACATAAAACTCTGGCAAAAACGCATTACTTCATTGTCAGACTTCCCTTTAGGGTTAAAATCTGCACCACCTTTACCACCACCCATTGGCAATGTAGTAAGGCTGTTTTTAAATACTTGCTCGAAAGCTAAAAATTTTAGGATTCCTAAATTAACTGAAGGATGAAAACGCAAACCGCCTTTATAAGGTCCAATTGCACTGTTCATTTCTATACGAAATCCTCTATTTACTTGAATTGAACCCTTGTCATCTAACCAAGGTACACGAAACATTATAACACGTTCCGGCTCAACCATACGTTCTAACAACATTGCATTGCTGTACTTTGGGTTTTTTTCAATAAATGGAATTACTGTTTCAGCTACCTCTGTAACGGCTTGAATAAACTCTGGCTCATTACCATTTCGTACTTTTACACTTTCTACAAAAGCGTTAATTTTTGCCTGCATCGCGGTGATTTTTAATAGTGATTATTATGCAAACGTAAAGCTTTTTTCTTTTAGTACAATCAAAAAAATTAGTTTCTAAAAGTGTACATTTTACGTTAAATTGAAATTCTATGTCTTTGCATAAAGATTTCCAGGAAGGGTTCTTACGAAGCCTTTAAGCTCTAATTGTAATAATACTTGCATGATTCTCGGAATGCTTAGTTTTGCATGCAAGGCAATCAGGTCTAAATTTAACTTTTCTTTACTGGCTAAAATACCCATTACCTCTTGCTCGTCTTTATCCAAATCTAAAAATAGTGATACTTGCTTACCTTCATTCTTCGGAACCTCTTTATCCCAATTCATTAAGTACCCTATATCTACGGAAGATTGAACCAAGGCAGCTTGGTTCCTTCGAATTAAATTATTGCAGCCTTCAGAATTCTTATCGCCTACTCTACCGGGCACAGCAAACACATCTCTACTGTAAGAATTGGCAATATCGGCTGTAATTAATGCGCCCCCTTTCTTACGAGCTTCTACAACTAAAGTAGCGTCTGCTAAACCAGCAATTATTCTATTTCGTTTCGGAAAATTTTCTCTATTTGGAGGAGTACCACTCATAAAATCGGAAATTAAGCCCCCTTGTTTCTGAATTTCTTTTGAAACTTGAGAATGAAGTTGAGGGTATATTCTATCCAACCCGTGCGCTAATACTGCTAAGGTAGGCACATTGTATTTTAAGCATGCTTTATGGGCGGCAATATCAATACCGTAAGCCAAACCACTCACAACTAATACATCGTCAAAATCGCTAAGACCCTCTATTAAACGCTCTGTTGAATGTTTGCCATAATCGGTTGCTCTTCGTGTTCCTACGATGCTGATGATCTTTTTGGCATTTAAGTCGATAGTACCTTGGGTATAAAGTAAAATTGGAGCATCCCCACATTGTTTTAAGCGAAAAGAATAATCATCGTCTAAAAAATAAATAGGTTTTATGTTATTTTGATCCATAAAGGTCATCTCAAACTCTGCCACAGAAAGTAAATCTTGAGAGACTATGGAATTAGCTATAACGCTCCCTATACCTGGTATAAGTAATAAGTTTTTTTTGGGCTCTTTAAATACAGCTTCGGCTCCACCACAATATGCAATGAGTTTTTTTGCCGAAACATCTCCAACCTTCGGAAGCAAGGTTAGCGCTATTTGATACATTTTTGCTAAATTCATACAAGAAAAACCTATTTTTGGAGAATAACATTAAATACATGCCAAGATTACATTTTCATTTACTTTTATTTTCATTACTATCTAGCTTACTCTCATTAGCACAGGTAAATGTTTCTGGGCACTTAAGTAATCAGGATAGTAAAGAACCAATATCAAATGTACATATTATTTACGATAATGGTAAAGGTACTTTTACAAACCTTGATGGGTATTTTGAATTAAGCCTTAGTGCAGGATCACACCAGTTGATCTTTCAACATCTAGCTTTTAAAACAAAAAGCTTAAACGTAAGCTTAACTAATAACAGCCCTAAGTATTTAGAGGTGAGACTTAAAACAAAATACGATCAGCTAGAAACCGTTGTTTTAAGTGCTGGGAAATTTGAACAAAGACTTGAAGATATTAGTGTTTCTTTGGATCTGATTAAGGGTAAAACCATCGACTATCAAAACAATTACAATATAGAACGTAGTATTGCACAAGCTCCGGGGGTTCATGTTATTGATGGACAAATTAACATTCGAGGCGGAAGTGGCTGGAGTTATGGAGCCGGCTCTAGAGTTTTAGTTTTACTAGATGGCTTGCCTTTAACCAACGCATCAACAGGAGCTGTACAATGGGAACTTATTCCAGCAGAAAACATTGAGCGTATCGAAATTATTAAAGGAGCATCGTCCGTTCTATTTGGTTCTTCGGCTTTAAACGGCGTAATTAATATAACGAGTAAAAAACCGAATTCGAAACCACAAACTACAATTTCAGCTTACAACACCTACTTCGACAAAGCAAAAAGAGCCTCCTTAAACTGGTCGGGGCCGGCAAACATAAGACTCAATGAGTATGGAGTTAATTTTAGCCACAGCCAAAAGCGAAAGAATTTAAGCTACAGTTTTGGGTTTCAAGCACACAATAGCGAGGGATTTCAGGGACTCTTAGATACCTTAAAAACAGAAACCGATACGGTTCCAAGAATACATCATTTAGGAAACGATCGAATTCGTTTGTTTTTAAATACCCAAGTAGTTTCTAAAAAGTTAAAAGGTTTTGAGTACGGGATAAATACGTCCTATTTAAGATTTAACGAAGCCGATGGCTTTTTATACCTAAGCGATTCTTTAGGATACTCTCCCTTTAGCGAAGACAAGTTTACCGTTTTTAAAAGTGCTCAATTAAACATAAACCCAAAACTTTCCTACTTAAACACACGTAATAATACAAAACATAATTTACAAGGGAGTTTGTTACAAACCAATTTTAATCCTGACGGTAACGAGAAATTGAACAACTACATTGCTCTATATTCTGAATACTTATTCCAGAAATATTCTGAAAACAACACGTGGACCTCAGGAATGAATGTAAATTATTTTGTGGGATTGTCCGATTTTTTTGAAAGCGACCGAAATGGTGTCAACTACGCTATCTTTTCGCAATTCGATCGTACTAAAGGCCCTTTTTTATACAGCCTTGGAGCTAGATACGAGGCCTACAACGTAAGAGACAAAAGAGAAGGTAAACCCATTTTTAGAGGAGGGATAAACTACCAAATAAACGATCGGAATTTCTTGAGAGCATCCATAGGACAAGGGTACCGATTTCCATCGATGTACGAGTTGTTCTTATATAGAGATGCAGGAAAAATAGCCATTTTCTCGAATCCAGAATTAAAAGCAGAAACCGGTTATACCGCAGAAATTGGATTTAAGCACAAATGGGTTTTAAACAACTCTTTTAAAACGTACTTCGACGTAGCAGCCTTTCAAATGCTTTACAACGATATGGTAGAGTACAGTTATGGTTTATGGGGAGACTCTACTAGACGCAACCCTCTGGGAGTTGGATTTAAACCTATTAATGTTGGCCAAACTAAAATTACTGGGCTCGATTTATCTATACTCTCCGAAGGAACTATAGGTAAATGGGATATTTATACTAGAATGAGTTATACCTACGCTGTACCAATTGCAACAAAGCCAAACAATATTTACGGATCTTACAACGATAGACTAGATGACCTGGTTCAAAATTTTATTGACCAAGGATTAATTGACCAAAGTCTGGTTGGTATAGTCGAACAAATTGCCGAAGAAGAAAGTTTGCTCTCCTACAATTCAACCTCATCGAACCCAGAAAGTAAAACATTAAAATACAGGTACCGTCATATAGCAAAATTAGACTTGGGAATTACAAGAGGAAAATGGACGATCGGATCTCATTTACACTACAACTCGTTTATGGAAAACATAGATCAACTTTTTGAAAGCGGTGCTTTCAATGCCGAAGTTATAGACATATTTACGATCGCTGATGCGAACATATATGATATGGGAATAAAAAAATCTAGAGAACAGCTGAGTTCGGGCGACTTTATAGCAGATTTTAGACTCTCGTATGATTTCACTAAATTTTTAAACCTCCAATGCTTGATTGAAAATGCAGGAAATAGAGAATATCAAATTCGACCAGGTTCTATAGGTTCGCCTCGTACATTTTCATTTAAGGTAACTTCAAATTTCTAAGCTTCATAAGATGAAAAAAATAAGCTCTCTCATAAGTCTTAGTTTCTTGGTTTGCTCGGCCTGGGCACAAAATATAGTTAGTGGTAAGGTAACTTATAAGGCAGAAGAACTTATTGGTGTAAACATCTCGGCTATTGATATTCCTGGAGTAGGTTCTGTAACAGATTCCAAAGGGAATTACTCAATAAAAATGCCTTTAGGCTGTACTAATTTACTGTTTCAATACATAGGATTCGAAAATAAAACAGCCCAGGTTTGTATTTCAAAAAATCAACTAATTAGCCTTGATGTAAGTTTAAAAGAATCGTCTGAAGTTTTGGGTACAGTAGTTATTTCGGCCGGAAAATTTGAACAACGTATTGAGGAGGTTACAGTTTCTATGGATGTTATAAAACCCAGTTTAATAGAAAACAAAGCAGCAGCATCAATAGATAAAACAATAAACCAAGCCCCCTCTGTACATATAGTAGATGGACAAGCAAACATAAGAAGTGGAAGTGGATGGAGTTACGGAGCAGGATCTAGAGTTATGGTTATGGTAGACGGCATGCCTTTAATGAGTGGAGATCAAGGAGCCGCAGAATGGCAGTTAGTCCCGATGGAAAACATAGCTCAAATTGAAATTATTAAAGGCGCTTCCTCCGTTTTGTTTGGCTCTTCGGCTTTAAATGGATCTATAAATATTAGAACAAATTACCCAACTTCGGTACCTGTAAATAAACTAAGCATTACGCATACCGTATACGGAAAACCAAAACGAGATGCCATTCATTGGTACAAGGGTGGTTATACATCAGCCAATAACATATCGTATTTTCATTCGCATAAAAAAAACAATCAAGATTTTGTTTTAGGCGCAAACATCTATTACGATGGAGGTTACGTTCAAAAAGTGATTAGTAAAAGAGCTCGTATAAACTTAGCCCACACCACTTATTCTAAAAAAGTTGAGGGTTTAAGCTATGGAGTAAAAACCAATTTTATGCGTAGTAAAATTGGCGATGCCATTATGTGGGAACACGATACGCTTGCTTATTTAGCTTTAGATAACGATCCTGGATTTAAAAACAACGGTTACATAAGTATAGATCCATTTATTACCTACAGCAATCCGGAAAACGGAACCAAACACAGTTTAAACACAAGGTATTTTAGAGTTAATATATATCCAGGCTATACGGATTCTGTGAAATATTCTAATGCTCAAGCAAGTAGATTTTCTACTGTTTATTTTGCCGATTATCAATTTCAAAAACAACTAAAGGAGTTTTTTACACTTACATCTGGCTACACTTTTAAGTACAGCAAAGGGCAAGACAGAGAAGTATACGGCAAGCATCAAAACATAAATCATTCGTTGTACTCCCAAGCAGATTTTAAATACAAACGCTTAAACCTATCTTTTGGAGGACGTTTTGAGCATTTTAAAAACAATTCCGGAACTTATAACAAACCTATATTTAGAACAGGTATTAATTATAAACTGGCAAAGGCAACTTATGTAAGAGGTTCTTATGGAGAGGGTATTCGATTTCCATCTATGCTCGAGCGCTTTGTTACCTATAATACCGGACCTGTTTACATTTATCCAAATGAAACACTTCAACCTGAAACTGGATGGAGCTCTGAAATTGGTATAAAGCAAGGTGTAAAAATTGGAGATTGGAGAGGTTTTATAGATTTGGCAGCTTTTATTATGGAATACGATGACATGATGGAATTTAGTTTTGGATTATGGGGTCCACCGACAGACGGCTTATTTGGTCTTGGTTTCAAATCCATAAACATTGGGAGGTCTCAAATAAAAGGACTCGAAATTGCTATTGCTGGAGAAGGTGCTATCGGTAGCGTTGAAATTACCGCTTTGGGAAGTTACACTTTTACGGTTCCAATAATTGATGATAAAAATTATGTTTATTATACAGACAGCGTAGGAGAAGGAGTAGCATTGAATTATTTTTCGACAAGTTCCGACACGAGTGGTTTGTTAAAATATAGATACCAACACCTAGCAAAATTTGATTTTAATGCCCAATACAATAGACTTAGCTTTGGGTTTTCCTTTAGATATAATAGTGCCATGGAGAATATAGACTACGTTTTCGAAAGCACCTTGCTTGAAGCTATTAGGCCTCTGGGCATAAAAGCCTCTAGAGATCGACTAAACAACACAACTATCATTATTGACCTACGAATGGGATACGAGATAACAGAAAACAGTGCCATTTCTTTTAACATAGACAATTCATTAAACAGAGAATACTTGCAACGACCCGCTTCTTTAGGTCCACCAAGAACTTTCAGTTTACTCTATAAATTACAATTCTAAATGGAAATAATAGGCATCATACCCGCACGATTTGCTTCTACGCGATTCCCAGGAAAACCTCTTGCAGACATACATGGAAAAAGCATGATTAGACGTGTGTACGAGCAATGTGTAAAGGCTAAATTAGATCGAATTATTGTTGCTACCGATGATGCACGTATATACGACCACGTAAAAAACTTTGGTGCTGAGGTAGTAATGACCTCAACAGAACATCAAAGTGGTACCGATAGAATAGCAGAGGCAGCAAACATTCTTAAACTAAGCTCCGATACAATTGTACTAAATATTCAAGGAGATGAGCCTTTTATCAATCCAAACGACATCATCTCTTTAGGGAATTGTTTTAAAGTTGAAGGGACGCAAATTGCTACCTTAGTTAAAAAAATAACGGAGGTAGACGTTTTACTTAACCCCAATAGCCCAAAGGTAGTTTTGGCTCTTAATAATCAAGCCCTGTATTTTTCAAGAGAGGCGATTCCACATCTAAGAAACAAAGCAAAAGAAAACTGGTTAGCGCATAAAGAGTATTATCAGCACATAGGAGTCTATGCTTTTAAATGTTCTATTTTAAAAGAAATTTCGCTGTTAAAAACAAGTCCCTTAGAACAAACGGAAGGCTTAGAACAATTAAGGTGGATTGAAAACAACTACACCATAAATACAGTGCAAACCAGCTCAGAATCTATAGCCGTAGACAGTCCAGAAGATTTAAGAAGAATCGACGAAAAATTCTTTTCGTAATCCCATTGCTTTTTTTAATTTAGCATTATGAAAATGGAAACTTATATAAGCGAACTATTGTACCGTCACGAATGTGTTATCGTGCCAGGATTAGGTGGTTTTATAACCAACTATCGTCCGGCACAAATACATCCGGTTAGTCATACGCTTCGTCCTCCAAGTAAAAACATAAGTTTTAACAATCAATTACAAGCAAACGATGGTTTGTTGGCCAATTATATAGCAGACTCTGAAAATATTTCATTTGCAAGTGCACAACAAAAAATAGAGCATTTTGTAAAATCCATACAAAATGATTTAGCACACAAAAAAGAAGCTTCACTATCAAAAGTTGGAATTCTTAGTAGCGATGCAAACGGATTGGTTTCTTTTGAACCAGACACTTCATTAAACTATCTTTTAGATGCCTTTGGATTAGAAGAAATTCAAACACCTGCAATTCTCAGAAAGTCGCGTGCTTTAAGCATCAAAAAGCAAGTAGCCAGAGGAACAAAAGAAATCGTAGCCAAAAAAACAGTCCTTAATTGGAAAGTAGCAGCTATTTTACTTCCCCTTATTGGCCTAAGCTCATACGTATCATTACAACAGGAAGCTGTTAGCGATGCCTATGCTAACTACGCTTACCTAAACCCTTTTAAAGAAAAACCTGCAGCCGTTTATATTCCTCGACTAATAGAACTGGAAGAAAAAACTGTTGTTTTGTCTAAAATGGAAGTGCCTTGCACTAAAGTTGATGCATCCAGCTTTTCTTCTGTAACAAAAGTTTACAGCGAAGAAACAACAAATAGCTACCATTTAATTGCGGGTTGCTTTTCTTCAAAAGTTAACGCAAAAAACTTAGTAAACAAACTTAAAACTGATGGATTCGAATCGACCATAATTGGTCAAAATCCAAAGGGTCTTTTTCGGGTTGCTTTCCAATCTTTCAGAAATAAAGAAAAAGCCCTTACAGAAATGCTAAGCCTTAAATCTGCAGGCAAATCTACCTGGTTATTAAAAGAGTAGTTTAAAAAAGTCTCTAAGCATTCCATTTTTTCTTTACGGGCTGAAATCAGGTTCTGTTTTAAACAGTATAAGCGCCTACATTCTTTTATTTATAAAGTAATTCCGTGTATTAATCTTAAAACCGTTTTACGAGTTTTAAATTGTTTGTACGCTGTGGTGTTACAGTTTGCTTTTACTGCTTAAATGCATAAAATAAACCCCCTACTACTGTTAACTTATTACTTTGTGCTTACATTAAATAGTAGAGGTACTTATAAAAGACTTCATATAGTATAATATTTTTTTTAATAGTATAATGGCACCAAAAGCTTAGCATCCTGTGGGGGGAAGTTCAAGGAATTGGATAAATAAAGGCGCAAATTGCGCCTTTTTTAATTTCTACTTATCAATTCAAACTCTTCACCATTTATGGTACAGTTTAAAGCATACTCTTACCCTTCTTATCTCTATATTTAAAGGTGCAAATCCGATGGATTTCATCGGCTATAAACAGACAATGGACTGTTTATTTGGCACATTTACAACTCTGGTAAAACGCAAATTAATTTAATCAATAGTTAAATACACATACCAATATATGTAAGATGCTTGTAATCTGAGTATTAACACCTAACTTTAGTGTCTAGAAATTTATTTTAATTAAAATATTAATACTCTAAAACATATGTACTAAATGAAATAATAGAGTATCTTTAAAGGTAATCATCTTTCCCTCCCTCATGTATAAGAACCTAATCCTCCCCGTCTTATTCATTCTTACCTCCTGTATGGATGAACATTTAGACAAGATTTCAACGCAAGTAATTCAAGACACACAAATTGCTGTGCCTTTAATTCAATCCTCTATAACAATGTTCGACCTTCTTCCCTTAGATGAGCATATTGTGATAGATGATGATAACTTTATTCGGATAATTTATTCGAGAGATAGTTTTGCCAGCGTAAGTAGCGACAGCCTTTTAGATGTAGAGAACCAAGCTCCTACCTCTAGAAGTATGTCTTTGGGTGCTATTGAAATTGAGGATTATACAGATGAATTTCGAATGACCATTTTACAATTGAGTCAAAATATAGAAGACACTGTTCTGGGTGGATACTTTCCTACAGGAGTAGCTTATTCCGATGAGCATGGTTCGGCTTTCTTCCCTCCAATAGTTCCACAATCTGCTGGTTATTATTCACGACCGGGGCCAGATGCGTTTAAATTTGTTGTCGTAGAAACTGGATTAATTGAGATCTCACTCATCAATGAAATGCCCGTAGAAATTACACGCTTGGACATGACATTAATGAATCGAATTGACTCATCGGTAGTTGGAAAGTTTTATTTTGAAAACATACCGGTAGATGGAATTCAAACAGACGATTTGTATATAGAAAATCAAGACCTGTATAGTGATTTACTAATGTTTGTGGACACCTTTTTTGTAGAGGGAAGTGGAAACAATCCGTTTGATCAATCTACATTTGTTCCTTTAAGCTACGCACAAGGAGTTGATGTAATTGTTACTACACGTAATTTTATTGTAAAGGAAGGCTTGGTTAGATTTCCAGAAAGAGAAGGCCCCTCTGATACAATTGTAGTAGACTTAGAGTTTGAAAATGGAATGGAATTAAGCAGAATGGATGTAGACGAAGGGGATTTCAACTGTAATTTTGAATCCTCAGTAAAAACAGACATTGATGTTGAGTTCACAATTCCTCAGCTCAAAAATGAATTTGGCGAGGTCTTTACTTTTTCATTTATCGTATCCAATACAGAACAATCTGGGATTCAAAACAGCACATTCCCTATAGATGGTTTCGACTTTGATCTTTCACAAAATTTAAACACGTTAGATGTGTACTTTTCTACCAAAGTTGTTCCCACACCAGTTACCCAAGACCATGTAGTGTTTAGCGAACTAGATACGGTAAGAATAAGTGTGGCTTTAGACAATATGGAATTTAGTTATATAGAAGGTTACTTTGGGCAGGTTGAGAAGATTATTGAACCTAGCGAGTTTAGCTTAGATTTAAATGCACTGCAAGAAATAGCAACAGGAATAGTATTAGAGACTCCAAAAATTACATTTATATCGGATAATAGTATGGGAATACCATTCGATATAAACCTAACCATGGAAGGAGTTAACAATGGTATGCTTAGTAATCTGGATGGACCACCTATCGAAATAAATGCAAATGGAATCTCATACACCGAATACAATAGTGCAAATTCTCAAATCGTCGATTTTATAGCTTTAAACCCTAAAAAGATGCAATACT
>CAWVTK010000021.1:0-18612 GCA_963933205.1 uncultured Flavobacteriales bacterium | reverse complement strand
AACTTGTCCATCTATAGAAGCGTCAAAAACACCCGTTCCAGATAGTTTTCCTTTTACAAGAGCATAGTAGGTTTTATGTATTTCTTGATCCTCAAACTGCTTGCCTAAACTAATTTGCGCGCTGTGTGTTTTAGCTACCAAAAGAATACCCGAAGTGAGTTTATCCAATCGATGAACAGGTCTTGGCACAGACAATGCGTCCTTTTTGGTAGACTTGCTTAAATTATGAGGTATAGCATTTTGGATGGTTTTAAAAAAATTACCACTAACAGAAAAACCAGCGGGTTTAGTAATTAACGCTATATCCTGGTCTTCAAAAAGAATGGGTAAATCAAGGGGAAATACCTTATTTTTAAACGAAACATCTTCTCGCAGAGCAACAACATCTCCAGTACAAAGCGAGTCTCCAATTAAAGCAGCACGATTGTTCAATAAAATTAACTTTTTCTTAAACGCCTTTTTTACAGAGGATTTTGAGGGAAGAAAAGAAGTGAACTGCTCTTGAATAAAATCATTTAGCCGCATTCTCTTTTGAGTAGCATCGAATACAATTTGGTGGATTATCATACTTCAAAAATATTGTATTTATTTTCTTCTTTGGTGTATTCTTAGCACTATTCTCACTATTTTTGATGTTGATGAAAAAAATTCAAATAAAAGAGGATGTAATTGTACTTGTAGATCTTTTTTACGAGAAGGTAAACCAAGACTCAATACTTAGTCCAATTTTTAATGACTTTGCCAAAGTGGATTGGGAGTCGCATATGCCAACGATGTATTCCTTTTGGAATTCCATATTATTGGGTGAGGCAAGCTATTCCGGCAGACCTTTTCCAAAACACTTAGCACTCCCAATAAAAGAAAAGCACTTTGAGCGTTGGCTGCTATTATTTCAGGAAACAGTAGACGAGCATTTTGAAGGAGAACTTGCTTTAGAGGCTAAATCTAGAGCTTCGAATATTGCATAAATTTTTTCATTCAAAATAAAATCTATTAAAGGAAATCTTTAAAAATACAACACTAAAATAGTTGCTTTCGGGCTTTACAACAAATATGCAAGACTTAAAACATACAATAGAAACTGCTTGGGAAAACAAATCCTTACTAAAAGATGCAGCTACACAAAAGGCCATTCGCGAAGTTATAGAGCACATAGACAAGGGTCGTTTACGAACTGCAGAACCTACTCCTGAAGGATGGCAGGTAAACGAATGGGTAAAAAAAGCCGTGGTTATGTACTTTCCTATTCAAAGCATGAAAACAATTGAGGTAGGTCCTTTTGAATTTCACGATAAAATGGAATTGAAAAAGAATTACGCAGCATTAGGCGTTCGCGTTGTACCTCATGCAATTGCACGTTATGGAGCTTTTGTAGCTCCAGGTGTTATAATGATGCCATCTTACATAAATATTGGAGCACATGTAGGTGCTGGCACAATGGTAGATACGTGGGCTACTGTAGGTTCGTGTGCGCAAATTGGCCAAAATGTTCACCTAAGTGGCGGAGTTGGTATTGGCGGAGTTTTAGAACCCCTACAAGCAGCTCCAGTAATAATTGAAGACGATGCTTTTATAGGCTCTAGATGTATTGTAGTTGAAGGAATTCGGGTAGAAAAAGAAGCTGTTTTAGGTGCAAACGTAGTACTAACCGCCTCAACAAAGATTATAGATGTAAGTGGCTCTGAGCCTATAGAATTTAAGGGTGTTGTTCCCGCTCGATCTGTGGTTATTCCAGGCACCTATACCAAAAGCTTTCCGGCAGGAAACTATCAAGTTCCTTGTGCCTTAATTATTGGTAAAAGAAAAGAAAGCACCGACAAGAAAACTTCCTTGAATGATGCTTTGAGAGATCATAGCGTAGCTGTTTAGCTTTAACTAATAATTGTTTTTTCGTCGTCTTTACACAACCACTCTTTAACTGGCACAGACCAATCGCCGTATTTTGCGGTAAGATAGTCTTCGTGTTTGTTTGGAATTGTTAGCGATACCCCATCTAAAGCAACAGTGTCTTGAGACTCGTAGTGCACTTTGTTAACTCTTAAAAAATGCCCCATAGATTGCCAATAGGTATGAGAATCGTCGTTGGTTTTAACAAAAATATCGAGTACAAGCATTTTTTCTGCTAATGCAGGATAAAATACTTTTAAGAGCGCAAAGCCTAAAGGCTTCATTTTAAATATTCTATAATCGTTAGCCTTTATAGGCCCGTAACTTTCGGTACCTCTTCTACTGGTAATTCTGTAGCCTATAAAGTAAAACATCCATCTTAGTTTGTTAAACTTTTCTGCATCAGCATAATCTATAGATATATCAACATCGTGGTCCCAGGGTAATAAATCCCCATCTCGAACTAGACCCAGTAATGTACCACCTTCTAGGTAATATTTAATTCCATACTTATTAAGAAAGTCCGTACATAGAAACAACATTTTTCTGGCTTTCTTAATGTTTTTTTGGTCGAGAGTAAGCATTTATGAAGGCTTTAGGTTCTGTGCAAAAGTACATTATTATCTTAAAATTTAAATGGTAAACATACAGTTTTAGCACTGTATTTAATTTGGCAGATAAAGGCTTTAAACTTATTTAAATGTATATTTTTGCCCTTGGAGCCAAAACTAAATCTATTTATGGAGAAGATAACAGCTATTATTCCAACATTTAATGAAGAAACAAATATTGAAGCGGCGATTCAATCGGTAAGTTTTGCGGATGAAATTATTGTAATCGACTCCGACAGTACTGACAGAACTCGAGAGATTGCTCAGCAATACAATACACGTATCATCCAAAGGAAATTTGACAACTTTTCGAGTCAAAAGAATCATGCCATAGAACAAGCCACATATAAATGGATTGTTTTACTGGATGCAGATGAACGAATAGAAACAAAACTACAAGAAGAAATTGTTGAAGTGGTAAATAATGCTTCTAATTTTGGTGCTTTTTGGGTGTATCGAAAGAATTTTTTATTAAACAAAGAAATAAAATACAGCGGTTGGCAAAACGATAAGGTAGTTCGTGTAATTCATAAAGACTTTTGCAAGTACAACGGCAAACTAGTGCACGAGGAAATAAGCTCTTCGAAAGAAATTGGCTTTTTAAAAGAACGCATCATCCATTATACCTACAAAGATTTCGATAGTTTCATTTCTAAAAAGAATAAGGTAGCTCAGCTTCAGGCACTAGAGTTGGCTAAGAAGAATAAAAAAGTAACTTTTACAAAATTAATCTTTAAACCCAGCTTTAGATTTTTCAATCATTATGTATTAAGGTTAGGCTTTTTAGATGGCTTTCAAGGTTTTTTTATAGCCAGCTTTTATTTCTATACTGTTTTTACGCGTTACGTAAAACTATGGATTATTAACAAAGGACTTAAGTAAATTATGAAGTGCATTCTCTTTTGTGAAAACCCCTATGCATTTGACATACTAGCACCTCTAAAAGCAGTGCTGGAGGAAAGAAACTACGATGTAATTTGGTATGTTTCTGAAAAAATAAGTGCAGATTTCCCATTTGCAGAAGAAAAAAAAACAAGCTCTATAAATGAACTTGTAGAATATAAATCTGATGTAATTTTTGTTCCTGGAAATGAAGTTCCTCATTTCTTAAAAGGTGTAAAAACTCAGATATTTCATGGCTTGGCTGGAGAAAAAAAGGGGCATTTTAGAATTCGAAATTATTTTGATCTTTACCTTACTCAAGGCCCCTATTTTACCAATCAATTTTTAAGTTTGAGTGCTAAATACAAAAATTTTGAAGTGTTGGAAACCGGATGGTCTAAATTAGATGTATACCAAACGAAACAAAACCAACACACTGCACAGAAAAAGGAATTACTAAAAACACATCAAGCTAAAAACATACTTCTTTACGCGCCAACTTTTTCACCCGCGCTAAGCTCCGCAAGGCTATTGAGGTCTTCTATACAGAAACTAGCGCTAAACGAAGAATATATAGTACTTATCAAGTTTCACGATTTAATGCAGAAAGAACTCTGTGAATCTTATAAGGAACTGGCAGAAAACCAAAGCAATGTAATTTTTGTAGACGATCGAGATATCATAAAATACCTGGTAATTGCCGATTTAATGATAAGCGATACTTCCTCTGTTGTTTACGAATTCCTATTATTAAATAAACCTGTAATTACTTTAAACACCCGTAGCTCAAACCCGGCATGGGAAAACATTTCGAGTACAAACTTACTAGAAAATTGCGTTAAAAAGAACTTAAAATCAGATCCCTTTTCCAATAAACGAGCAGCTGTAATAGCAGATTACCATCCCTACACAGATGGAAAATCTTCTTTACGAATGGTAGAAGCAGTAGAAGACTATATTCTTAGAAATGGAGTGCCTGAAAAAAGGAAACTCTCTTTTTTTAGAAGGTATAAAATAAACAAGATGTACAAGTAATGAACGAGGAAGTTATAAAAGCTGTGGATGTGCTTAAAGCAGGAGGTCTTATTTTGTATCCAACCGATACCATTTGGGGTATTGGATGTGATGCAACGAACACCGAGGCAGTTAAAAAAGTTTACGCAATAAAAAAAAGACAAGAAGCAAAGAGTTTAATTGTTTTAGTGGACAACACTATTCGATTGGAACGAACCATCGAAGAAGTACCTGAAGTAGCATGGGATCTTATAGAATACAGCGAAAAACCAGTAACAATTATCTACGACAAGCCTAAGGGTATCGCAGCAAATGCGGTTCATAAAGACAAGAGTTTAGGTATTAGAATTGTTAAGGACAAGTTCTGTAAAGAGCTCATTAGAAAATTAAACAAACCCATTGTTTCTACTTCAGCAAACATCTCAGGAAAAAAACAAGCAACTAATTTTTCAGAGATCGACCAAGAAATTAAGAATGCAGTAGATCATATTGTAAATTTGCGTCGCGAGGAACAAAATTTAAACCAAAGCTCCATGGTAATTAAATTAGACGCTTCAGGTTTAATTAACATTATTAGAAAATAAATTGAAAGAATATCTTCAACATAACGTATTTAAATGCATCTCAGAATGTGCAGATGAGCTCGGCTTAGAAACCTATGTAATTGGTGGTTTTGTAAGAGATTCTATTTTGAAGCGCAAAGAGCCTAAAGATATAGATGTGGTTTGCGTGGGCTCTGGTATTGAGCTGGCAAAAAAAGTTGCACAAAAGCTTCATGGTAAACCACAGGTTCAAGTATTTAAAAACTTCGGAACTGCTATGGTATTGCATGGCGACCTTGAACTCGAATTTGTAGGAGCTCGGAAAGAATCGTACCGTACAGACTCTCGAAAACCTATTGTAGAAAACGGAACTTTAGAGGACGATCAAAACAGAAGAGATTTTACCATTAATGCACTGGCACTTTGCCTAAACAAAAACCGATTTGGCGAATTAACAGACCCGTTTATGGGTATGGAGGATTTAGCTAACGGAATCATCAGAACTCCTCTAGACCCTGATATAACCTACTCGGACGACCCATTAAGAATGATGAGAGCTGTACGTTTTGCAACTCAATTAGATTTTACTATTGAGCAAGAGTCTCTTATTGCCTTAAACCGCAACGCAAAGCGTTTGGATATCATTTCTCAGGAACGTATTATTGATGAGCTCAACAAAATAATTTTAGCGAACAAACCATCCAAAGGCTTTAAACTACTTTACAACACAGAACTATTACATCAATTTTTTCCAGAGTTTGTAGACTTACATGGAGTTGAAATAATTAACGGTAAAGGACATAAGGACAACTTTTACCATACGCTGGAAGTTTTAGAGAACCTCTCAAAAAACTCTAATGATTTATGGCTGCGCTGGGCTGCATTACTTCACGACATAGCAAAACCTCCTACAAAACGCTTTGAAGAAGGACACGGGTGGACTTTTCACGGACACGAATTTTTAGGTTCTAAAATGGTTCCGAAAATATTTAAAAGACTCAAACTTCCGCTTAATGAAAAGATGAAGTATGTGCAAAAGTTAGTGCTGCTTCATTTACGCCCAATTGTTTTATCTAAAGATATCGTAAGCGATTCGGCCATAAGAAGATTGTTATTTGATGCCGGAGAAGATGTTGAAGACCTCATGCTGTTGTGTGAGGCAGACATTACTTCGAAAAACGAAACTAAAGTAAAGCGTTTTTTAGGCAATTTTAAAACCGTTAGACAAAAGTTAAAAGACATAGAAGAACGAGATCATATAAGAAACTGGCAACCCCCCATTTCAGGAGAGCTTATTATGAAAACTTTCGACATAAGCCCTTGCAAATTAGTAGGAGACATTAAAAATGCAATTAGAGAAGCAATTCTCGATGGAATTATAACCAACGATTACAAGCAAGCTTTTGATTTTATGCTTAAAAAAGCTGAAGAATTTGGATTAGAAAAGCATTAAAAAGGATTCGTATATTTATAAAAAAATCAATATGACCATTTACGGTTTTCGTGTTATTCTTGACTTCAAGCAAGCTGACATTTTTAGAGACATTGAAATTTCAAGTGAAGCAAATTTTGAAGATTTTCACAACAGCATAGTTCAGGCTTTTGCATTAGATGCTGGTGAGATGGCTTCCTTTTACAAGAGTGATGAACATTGGAATCAAGGAGAAGAAATAAGCCTCTTCCCTGTTGACGACAAAGCTTTTGTAATGGCCGACTGGAATTTAGAGCAAATGTGCAGCGAAATTGGAACAAAATTTCTATACATTTTTGATTTCTTAAATATGTGGACTTTCTATGTAGAAATTATGGAAATTAACGAGCCTCAATCTGGAGAATCGTATCCGAGATTAATTTATTCTGAAGGTATTATGCCTGGAGAGCGAGAAGACATTCAATTTGAGAGCCAGCAAGACCAAGGCGATACCGATGGTGAAGATGGACTCTTTGACGATGATGTATTTGAAGACTTCGATGATTTTGATCAATACCAATAGCGAATGGAGGACTTACAAGTTTTAATAAAGCAGCACCAAGATTTTTTTCAATCTAAAAAGCTACAATCTGTAGTTTTTCGGAAAAACAGTCTTGTAAAATTAAGGAAATCAATTATTGAGAATGAAAAAGATTTACTTGCTGCCTTATACAAAGACTTAAAAAAACCAACTTTTGAAGCCTATACCTCAGAAGTTGCCCTAGTCCTAACAGAGTTAGACTATTTCATTAAAAACATTGAAAAGCTCAACAAACCAAAACGCGTAAGAAGCTCGATATTAAACTTTCCATCAAAAGATTATATTTACAGCGATGCATACGGTGTCGTCTTAATTATGGCACCGTGGAACTACCCATTTCTATTGGTAGTAAGCCCCTTAATTGCAGCTATTGCAGCAGGTAATTGTGTGGTTTGTAAACCCTCAGAAGAAACACCTCATACTTCTAATTTTATAGCAGGCCTTATGGCAAGCACTTTTAATCCAGCTCATGTTAGCGTAGTAGAGGGAGGCCTGGAAACCAATCGGTTTTTATTAAAACAAAAATGGGATTATATTTTTTTTACCGGAAGCACAAAAGTAGGTAAGATTGTACTAAAAGCGGCGGCAGAGCAACTGTGTCCTGTAACTTTAGAGTTGGGAGGTAAAAGTCCGGTTGTAGTTCATAAAGATGCAGAATTAAAATTAGCAGCTAAACGTATTGTCTGGGGCAAACTTTTTAATGCAGGACAAACCTGTATTGCGCCAGATTATTTGTATGTGCACGAAGAAATAAAGGATGAATTTTGTTCCTATTTAGTAGAAGCTATTAAACTTGAATTGGGCGAAAACCCTGAACAAAACCCAGAGTATGCTCGAATAGTAAACAAAAGACATTTTGATCGTATTAAAGCACTTATAAACGATGCTGAAGTTATATACGGTGGGAAAGTAGATGCAGAAGAATTGTATATTGAACCCACACTATGTTTTTCTACTTGGGATTCTGAAATTATGAAAGAGGAAATTTTCGGCCCGGTACTTCCTGTATTAGTCTATAATGACTTAGAGCAAACAATCAGTACAATAAATAAGTACGACAAACCATTATCTGCCTATTATTTTGGAGCACAAAAAAAAGATCAGGAATTATTTTTAACCACACTGTATTTTGGTGGAGGTTGTATAAACGATACATTAATACATAACACCTGCGAAAACTTACCTTTTGGAGGAGTTGGTAACAGCGGAATTGGCTCCTATCACGGTGCAAAAAGTTTTGAGTGTTTTAGTCATCAAAAAGGAATCGTAAAGCGCGCAACTTGGTTAGATGTACCGCTTCGTTACAGGCCTTATTTAACAAAATTACCCCTGGTTAAAAAGATGTTTAAATACCTTACCTAATGACTAAGTATCTTATTGTTATTGCGGGGCCTACTGCTATTGGTAAAACCGATTTATCAATTTCTATTGCTAAAAAATACGAGGCAGACATTCTATCCTGCGACTCGCGTCAGTTTTACAAAGAAATGAAGATTGGAACAGCTGTTCCCGAGCAAAAAGATTTACGGGAAGTAAAGCATCATTTTATTCAAAACTTAAGCATAGAACAAGACTACTCTGTTGGTAAATTTGAAATTGATGCGCTGCAGAAAATAGAAGAATTACACAAGAAGCAAGATGTAATTGTAATGGTAGGAGGATCTGGATTGTATATTGATGCAGTTTGCAGAGGTTTAGACCACTTTCCAGATGTTGATAAGGAATTAAGAGATGAACTTAACCTAAGACATGAAAAAGAAGGAATTGAGCCTTTAAAAGCTCAATTAATACAACTGGATCCAGCGTACCATAAAGAGGTCGATCAGGCAAACCCACATCGTATAATTAGGGCTTTAGAGATTTGCATTTCAACAGGAAAAACATTTTCATCCTTTAGAAAACAGCAAAAGAAAGATCGAAATTTTAAAACAATAAAACTTGTGTTGAGCAGAGATCGAGAACTTCTGTACGAGCGCATTAATACCAGAGTAGATAAAATGATGTCTGATGGTTTGTTGGAGGAAGCGCAAAATGTTTACAAGTTTAAAGAAAAAAATGCCTTACAAACTGTGGGATACAAGGAGTTGTTTGCCTTCTTCGATGGAGAGTGGGATCTTGAAACAGCTATTTCTGAAATAAAGAAAAATACGCGACGGTACGCAAAACGACAGATGACTTGGTTTAGAAGAGACCCCGAAACTTTATTTTTTAAGCCCGAAGAAGAAATCTCAATATTGAGGTATTTAGACAACCAGATTACAAACTAATTTTCAAACCATCGTTGGCTAAAACTGTGTTTTCAAAAACTGTTTTAGCTTCATCTAAAAGAACGTCTAAGTTCGTATATCGAGCCGAATAATGTCCAATTAACAGTTGTTTTACCTCGGCCTGTTTAGCAATTAAAGCAGCTTGTTCTGCGGTGGAGTGCTTTGTTTGTTTGGCTAATTTTTCTAGGTCTTTTGTAAAAGTAGCTTCGTGGTAAAGTAAATCTACATTTTTAATACTTAAAACTATTTCGGGGAAATAAGCAGTATCCGAACAGTAAGCGTATGAATAAGAAGGAGTTGGGTTAAAAGTTAATTTAGAATTGGACACTAGCGCTCCTGTTTCCATGGTGTAATCGGCACCATTTTTAATTGCGTTTATCTGGTAAACAGGAACTTCAAAGGCATCAATAGCACTTCGATTAATTTTGCGAGGCTTTGCCTTTTCACTGATTAAAAATCCACATACTTCTATACTGTGTTTCATAGGAAAAGAATGCACTTGTATTCGGGCATCTTCAAATAATAGTTCTTTTGTTTTAAAATTTAAGTAATGAAAGTGCAAATTGTATTTGAGGTAGGTGTTGGATGCTTTTAGCTGCGTATAAATTACATTTTCTAAGTCTTTGGGTCCATAAACATGCAATTCGTTTTCTCTACCTAAAAGATGAAAGGTAGAGAGTAAACCGATGAGTCCGAAATAGTGATCGCCGTGAAGGTGTGAGATTAATATTCGATTGATTTTTTGCATACGAATTTTACGCTTTCGTATTTGCACTTGGGTACCTTCGCCGCAGTCGATTAAAATTGTGCGATCTTGAACTTCTACCACTTGTGCCGAAGGGTTTCTATAGGAGGTAGGCGAAGCAGAACCGCAGCCTAAAATGGTAACATCAAAACTCATTTGTATCTTTTTATATAAATTAAATTTATAAAAAAAAATGTCTTTTGGACTTACGCCAAAAGACATTTTTTTAAATCAAAGTGTACATGTATTAATTTGCAGGATAAGAAAAGCTTACATCTGCATTTAGCTTTATTTGGTATCCTTGGCCTGGCGTCATGTCTCCAATACCGTTAAAGTCCCAATTGGGTAAATAAGCAGTACCGTCAAACGTTTTAACAATTACTATATTATCATTTATTGGTGCAAGCATGGCAACCAAATTAGCAGGAGTATCTCTTAAATAACCAAGTAAACGCCATCCTTCACTTAAATTAATTACGAAGTTTTCTGGTGCTAGTTTAGTACCAGAGATCGTTAAGTTTTGACTTTCTGTGAGTTTAATCAAGTAAGCTTCTCCATCAATTGCATCGCCAATTCCATTAAAGTCGAAGCTAGGTAAATAAGCCAAGCCTTCTGCATCCTTTACAATTATAGTAGAGGGAACTATAGGAGCAATTAAATCGCCAATTGCTGGAGTTTGAGATTGAATATATGTTGAGAAAATGAACCATCCAACTGGCAAATCCAATACTTGAACATCCACTGAAGGTGCAAATTCACAAGAGCTGTCGTCTAAAGTAGCTAATGAATTGTAATTTAGTGCTAAAGGATCGGTACATCCAGTTACCAGATCAGAACAGCTGCCAAATTCGCCCTCAAATGGAGCTCCAGCTTCAAGTAATACGTCTCCGTTAGAATTGAGAATAGACCAGGAAACTTCCTCTTGCCAATCGCCTCCATCACAAACAACAGAAACACATAAACCGGCGTCGTAACACACTACTTCTGTTAGCGCATTTCCATCTTCTATTGTTAAAGGTATTCCATTTACAGTTAAAGTATTGCCGTTCCAACCGTCGCCATAAGAATCCACCAACTCAATGGTTAATGTTTCTCCAGTAGTACAGTTTCCAGCACAATCGTAACCAATGGCAGGACCGCTACCACCACAATCTCCACAAGAATCGAGTTCCTCGCAAGAACTATCGTCTACAGTAGCACTGCTGTCGTAGTTACAAGCATTTGGATCTGTACAACCACTTTGAATGTCTGCCGCCCAAATAATCATTTCCATGGCTCCGTTAAAGTTCTCTTCACAAGCATCTAAAATCTGACTTTCAGGCAATTCAAAGCCACCACCTGAGGCAGAACTTGGTCTTAATTCGTAGGTATACCCTAAAGCGCCTAAGCCATCGTAAGACCAATCTGGCATGGTTCCACTGGCTAGGTAAAGCGCGCCATTGGCATCTCCCACACCAAAGGTAAATTGATAGTTGTTTGTGTTAGATATTGCATCGTTCATTAAATTACCTAAACTAACAATTTCTGCATGATCTGGAGATTGGGTATTTGAGTAACCCCAAGGCCCTAAAACTAAGGCCGAATAAGAGTGTATGTCTAAATGTCCTACTAAATTGGGTACAGCTTCCATGTAGTTTTTTAAAACGGAAGCTTCTGTTGCAGAGAATGGAGCTAAACCTACATATATATCTGAAGAGGGCGATGTACTGGTGCTTTCTCCGCCATTCCAATCTGCATCCCAATTTCTATTTAAGTCTGTTCCAATAGAACCGTCTGCGTTAGGTTGTCTGTTTTTTCTCCAATACCGATCGGTTGTATGGGTGTATACATATCCGTCTGGATTTACAATAGGTACAATATATACGTCTACTAAATCTAGTAAGGTTTGTGTAAAACTATCTGCTGCATAATCTTGCACCAATTGATCTGCAAAATAAGTAGTTGCCATTACGGTAACCCACTCTCTAGCATGCTGGCAACCGTTAAAAAAAACAGCCGGCTTATCGGTACCTCCGGTGCTAAACTTTAAGCCATTTATAGCTCTGTCTTCGTAAGAATTTCCTAAGTTAATTAATGTAGCAATAGAACTAGAATTTGCAATTTCTACAAGTTTGGTTTGAACCTCTTCGTAGGTTCGGTAAATGTTGTACCATTCTTCTCCATCTTTTTGAGTGCGAAGGAGTTCCATTGCTTCGTTGTCGTGGTCAATTTTTTGTTTTAAATCTGCTACAACCGTTTCAAAAGAAATATTATTAGACGAGAGCCAATTTTTTGCGGTTTCGGTAACAATAACGTCGGATTTGGATTGATGTACTCTACAGGATAAAAAAGTAGCATCCATATTTTGAAGGGCTGCTTCAACCTCAGGACTGATGGTTTTTAAGTGGATTAAACTGGTGTTGGAATAAGGAACACTGTTTTGAGCAAAGAGTTGTAAAGAAAACAACAAAAAAAGTAGGGGAGAAATAGTTTTCATAGAGATGTTTTTTTTAAGTATTATCAAAAATAATTCCAAAAAAAAAGCTGCATGGTGCAGCTTTTTTTTTTGAATTATTATTTTACTTATTTACAATTAGTCTGCCTACCGAACTGTGGTTTGCTGTAGCCAATTTATAAATATAAACGCCGTTGTTTAAGCTTGAGGTATTTACTGTAATGCTTTCTTTTGAAAAAGTGTTATTAAATACAAGGTTCCCCAATAAATCGAATAATTGAACTTGTGTAGCTTCGCTCTCAGAAGAATATTCGAATGAAACCTCGGTAGTAGCAGGATTTGGATAAACGACAAGACTTGCAAATGGTGAAAGTTCTTCAATACCAATTTCCTCATTCACATTTAGAATAAAACTGGGTAACAAACTGTTTATTACAGAGTAATCTTCAGCAAGAGCTAAATCTAAAATCGCATTGCCTCCATCGTATGGAAGTGAAAAGTCAATAGAGGCAGAAAATCCAAAAACTATTGCAGATATGGAAACATCTGCATTTACAGCTAATTCATATGTACCAGCTGTAGTTGGAATACCAGTTAGGCTAACTTCACCTTCATTATTTGGTAAAAACACACAACCCTCTTCATTGCAAGAGTAAACCAATCCATCTGGAGCGGCTATACTTGTTATGGTTGCCGAAACAAAAGTAAGCTCATAATCAACTCCTTCAATTTCAATAATGTCTGGCGAGAAAAAAGAGATAACCTCATTGTACGTGTCGCCAATTTGAGCGTCTGGAAGCGTTACAACAGTGCTGTCTTCATTATAGGTAGAGCCTTCGGGAGGAGTAAAACCAGCTTCGTCTTGTGCAAAAGAAAATTGCGCTAAGCTCAAGGCAAGTACTGCTAAAGTAAAAAGTTTTTTCATGATTTTGTTTTTTATACGTTTCGTTCCAATTCTTCCATGTAAATATAATCAATTGCCTCAGATATAGAGGGTACCACGATAAAATATTCTTCAAGGCGGTCCAAGTTTTCAAAAGAAGAGACCACTACAATAAAGGAAACTTGCCGAGCTACATGGTATTCGTAAACTTTGGCTAAGAGCGCTACAGAAGAGTCAGTAAGAGTTAACAAACTAATGTCTACTATTTTATTCTTTGCTGTTTGCACTACTAAAAGAGCATCGCTTAGCTCTTGTTCTTCAGAAAATGTAGGTGAAAATAATTGGTACTTTTCCTTATTTTGTATGTTCCAAGCCATTAGTCTTCTCTATTTATCTTTTGAGCTAGTAGGTATATCACAGCCATGCGAACAGCTACCCCATTTTCTACCTGATCTAAAATAATGGCTTGATCGCTGTCTGCAACTTCAGAAGTAATTTCTACGCCTCTATTAATAGGGCCAGGATGCATCACAACGATTTTTTTAGACAACGAATTTAATAGGTTTATATCTAAGCCATAAAGCATGGTGTATTCTCTAAGCGATGGGAAATAGTTTACATCCATACGCTCTAACTGAATGCGGAGCATATTGGCCACATCACACCATTCTAGGGCTTTTCGAAGGTCGTGCTCTACTTTTACGCCCAGTTCCTTAATGTATTTAGGTATTAGCGTTGCTGGCCCACAAACCATAACCTCTGCTCCTTGTTTTTGCAAACAAAATATATTTGAAAGCGCTACTCTAGAATGAATAATATCTCCAACAATTACTACTTTTTTGCCCTGTACAGAACCTAATTTTTCTCGAATGGAATAGGAATCTAGTAATGCCTGTGTTGGATGCTCGTGCGCTCCATCGCCTGCATTTACAATTCTGGAGTCTACGTGTTCTGATAAAAATTTGGCGGCACCTGCATTTGGATGTCGTATGACAACCATGTCCACTTTCATGGCTAGGATGTTGTTTACTGTATCTATTAATGTTTCTCCTTTTTTAACAGAAGACGATGCTGCCGAAAAGTTAACTACGTCGGCAGACAATCTTTTCTCGGCCAGCTCAAAAGACAATCGAGTTCTGGTTGAATTTTCGAAAAACAAATTTGCAATCGTAAGGTCTCTTAAAGAAGGAACCTTTTTTATAGGTCGGTTAATTACAGATTTAAAGTTATCGGCTGTTTGAAAAATAAGCTCAATATCTTCTTTCGATAATTCTTTAATGCCTACTAAATGATTTACACTTAAACTTCCCATATTTATCCTCTTATCAATCTAACTAAACCGTTTTTATTCTTGTCGTCAGACCATTCTACTAAAACTTTTTCGGTATCTATAGCGTCCACGGTTTTACCTACATAGTTTGGCTCAATAGGGAGTTCTCTACTAAATCTTCTATCGATTAATACAAGTAATTCTATTTGCTGTGGCCGTCCAAAAGAGTTAATGGCATCCATTCCTGCTCGAATACTTCTTCCGGTGTAAAGAACATCGTCTATAAAAACAACTTTTTTACCTTCCACTAAGAAATTAATATTGGTTTGATTGGCTACAACAGGTTCTTCCCTTCTTCTAAAATCGTCTCTAAAAAAAGTAATATCGAGAGAGCCTAAAGAGATGTTGCTAATTGAGGTTAGCGCCAATAAACGATCGTGTATTTTTTGTGCAAAGAAGTAGCCTCTTGGTTGCATGCCAATCAAAACTGTGTTTTCGAAATCACAATGATTTTCAATCAGCTGCCAGCACAAGCGATTTACGCTTAAATCTAGCTCCTTATGATTGAATAGTATTTTTTCGCCCATAGCAACAAATATAGTATTGTTATTCTAAAATCCTCTCTACAAAAGAGCAAAAAAAAGCCTCCGAATAAATTCGGAGGCTTTAGGTATTTAAAAAAGGATAAAAATTACTCGCCTTTTTCCAATTTACTTTTAAAGACTGCTACTCTAAATTTGTACTTACCACTAGAAGGTGTATTATTCGCATTTACTTAGAGTTATTCGTGAACCGTCAGCCTCTAGCGAACCAGAAGTAAGAATTAGCTCGTTGTTTATAAATGTATAAGCATAAGTTCTCATACTATTTATAAAAATTGTGCCATTGCTAAGAATAGAATAAGTATAATTTCCACTTGATTGGATTGGCATCATATGATTTACATCTGTATTGTCAGCAATTAAAGCATCAAATGTATTGTCGTTATTAAAAGTCCACTGTATTTCATCATTGTTATATATGTGAATCGGTGCAAATCCTGGCTCATGCTTAATTATGCTCCAAGTATACATAAAATCTACATTATCTTGCTGGCTATTAGCATTGTTTTTCTCGAATGTTAATTGCATTCCATCAACTGTTGGCCCCCCATTAACAAGAATAATTAACTCATTATCATTTATTTCATACGGATACAAAATACCCTCTAATAGAATCCCATTTTCTTGGATAGAATATACATAAGTTTCCGAATTATTTAATAGTAAATTATCGTGAACATCTATTCCATCTGCAATAAAAACATTTACAGTGTTATCTGAGTTAAATGTCCATTGAATGTCTTCATTACAATAATTATATATGGGTCCAAATTGTACAAACTCTACTAAATTCCAAGTTGCAACTATCTCATCGTTGTTTTGCTCTGTTATGGTATCGTTGTTTTGTTCCGATATAGTATCGTCATCGTTTATATGATCTGTTATAGTATCTTTATTACACGAAATAACAAAAAGAATACTTAAAATTAAAATGAATGTTTTCATTGTTTCAAAAATTTAGGTTAACAAATAAGTTAAGGTGATTTTTCTCTATCTCAAAAAAATCATTGCTTTAGTAAGGGTTTAGCATCCACAATTTGACCATCGCAAACTAGTACAACTGTATAAAAGCCCAACTGATAGTTTGAAACATTAATAGTAGTTTCGGCTAAATCGATATTTAAAATATAATTATTTGAGGCTCCATTAGTAGAACCAATAATCATTAAATAAGCCGAAGAAATAGCATTTAGTTTACATTGTACTGTTATTATATCGGAAGATGGATTAGGTGTAATATTTGCAATGCTGCTTGGTTTTAGTTTCACCTCTATTTCGTCATAATCCTTATACCCATCAGCTTCAGCTATTATCTCTAATTTATATTTTTTACCAACCGTTACAGCTACAGAGAAATCCTTTCCTTGATGTATAAGGACTCCGTCCATATCGTACCAATTGTAAATAGCAGCTTCAAAAATTTGTTCTGCAGAAAGGATAATATTATCTCCCTTTTCAATTTCTATATCCTCTCCAGCTTCTGCTTCAAATGCAGTTCGAACCTCTTTGTTAATCTCATAAGTTTCTCCTCCAATAATTTCTCCAGTAATAACATCTTTAAAAACAAGGCTATAAACGAAATTTGTTTTATTTGTTAGTTCTTTAGTTAAAAAATTAAATGACAAATTTAAGGTACCCATTTCATTAGCAGCCAAAATAATATTGCCTATTATCGCTTTATTTCCTTTTATAATTTTGGTGTTTTCATCTCTTGTTTCTTCTAATAAAACTCCTTTTTGCCCCCCTCTTTTCCAAGCATCAAAAAGTACATTATCCATCTCAAAACTCACTTCTGCTTCTTCAAAAATAGCTTTCCCATTATCTTTACTTTCTGTAGCAAATTCTATACTAAATATTCTCTCATCATCAAAGGGGTTTTGCACCCCAACAACAGCTCCAATTGGACCAATAATTCCGGGGACAAAATCTACAATAGTAATGTTTTTACTTGCCATATTATTGTTATTTTTTATGCTGCCGGAACTTGGTGTAGACATAGTATCAGTATTCGATTCAATTCTTGCTAACAGACAAAAATGCCATGGTGCAGGGTTTATCCCTTCATAATCTACAGGGTTAGGAACAGACCAAGGAAATTTAACAATGGTGTCTTCTCCAGCGCCTAAAACAGGAATACTTATTGCTCCAATTTGGTCCCCTACTAAAACTCCGTTTTGATAAGAGCCATTCCAATTATTTGGCCAACCCAAACCCAAATTAGATTTTGCCCAATACAATTTTAAAGAATCAGAAAAGGTTGAAGAAACACAGCTTCTATTTCTTACTCTAACATTCACATAGTTGGAGTTGGTAATACTATACTGTGGGTTTTGATGAATCAGTTCATTGTCATTATTGTTTCTCACCCATATATCTGGACTTTTCCATAAATACGCAGCAGTACTTGGTTCAATCCCAAAATCAACAATTGTGTCTTTAATGTATAAATCTAAATCCTCATTACCATTGCAACAATCGACTAAAGCTTGTTGTAAATGGGGTAATGTTTGTATGGAATTTTTCATTCTTATCCCTTGTAATGGGGAAAAGTAGGACATACATTGCGGAATTGAATATGACATTATATTTTCTTCATCAGGCATGTAACTATCACCGTTTGCATCTACACCACTTCCTAACCATTCACAAGAAGAGTCTACATTAAAACCCAAATAAGGATCTGAAGGTGTATCTACTACATAATCGCCACAAACATCAGAATTTGAACCATTAACCAACTCAGCACAAGAACTTACACCTCCACCATAATTTCCACGATGTGTATGCCATAAAAACAAAACATGCCCCATTTCGTGTGAAATTACACTCGTTGTAATAAGAGCTTGGTATGGTGAGGCCCAATTACCCGTAACAAGAAATTCTGATGAATTCCCTACACCATTTGCCCTTCCACTTGCTCCAATTGAAGCATCGAATAGGTAAATATCTATTCCGTCTTCATGATTATTAATGCTGAATATATCTGCAATATCATTAGAATCTGCATCAAAATAGGGATAATTAAAATAGGTGGTATTGTCCATAAAATCAATTGTGAAATCCCACGAAAAAGTAATATCATAAGGATTAAAATCTTGATTAAGAATTTCAAATGCTTGGTTTACTGAATTTACTGTTTGACCACCTGTTCCATCTGTATTTCTTATAACGTGCATATAAACCTTAAGACAATATGTTGTATCACTTACTGTGGGCGACTGCATCATCTTATTTAAGAGTTGGTAATTTGATTTGCTTGATGTATTACAGAATGTTTGTGCATTTACACAATAAGATGTCATCATTAATACAATTGATACGTACAGTTTTGTTTTCATAGTTCTATTTAGTTGAAACTTATATTTAAAATCTAATATATGTAAATATATTGACTCTTAAGTAGTATAGTCTAGGAAATGAAAGTTTCAACCAAAAAAAAGCCTCCGAATAAATTCGGAGGCTT
>CAWVTK010000020.1:0-18689 GCA_963933205.1 uncultured Flavobacteriales bacterium | reverse complement strand
TCTACAGAAGAGGAAATTCCATCGTATCCGATATAAGAAACAGAAATAGTATAGGTTCCTACCGGAACTTGTGATAAGTTGAAAAAACCATTACCATCTGTTACAGTTCCAATTTTAGTACCGTCTAAGACAACATTCGAGAACATCGCTGGCTCTCCAGAAGCTTCTTCGTAAACAAAGCCACGAATGGATCCTACTTGGGCAAACAGCTGTATTGAAAAGACAAAAGTAAAAAGGAAAAATAATATTTTGTTCATAGTTTTTTTTTTGATGGCGCTAAGATAATTATTAGTACCTAAATATCTTGCAAGCACGCAACAAGTTTCATTCCAAATAGCCGTAAATTAAAAAAAGAGCTCTAAAAGAACTCTTTTTAACATAATACTAGGACTACTAACTGCCACAGGCCTCACAGTCAGGGTCATCTATCGAACAACTTTGGGGTTGTTCTTTATCTTCTAAATCGTTTAACCAAGAGTCAAACGAGTCTTCTTTTGGGTTTTGTATTGCTGCATCTAATTTGATGTTTTCTTTAATTTCTGACATAATCTTCTTTTGAATGTTTTTAACTTTACTAAGCTAAAAAAAATCGAAATCGAATTATGATTTTTTCAAATATGTTATGAACAGCATAATGACTTTGTAATTTGGGGGTTTAGAAAACTTATGAACGAATAAATTTGTTGAAGTTTTTATAAACCCGTTTTGATAAAGAACAATAAATGCAAAACCGAACAATTAAAGGCTACTTTCTAGTACAAACTTAATTCGAATTCAAATTCAAACTATTTAAGCCTACTTACATTCTTTCAAAAAAGGGACTTCTATAATTACATCCACATCATCCCAGGTAACTCCCTTGTGTAAATCGAAACATTTTAAATGAATGCTATTGTATGCTTTTACTGCACCAAAATCTTTAATAGAAAGTGTTCCTTTCATTTTTAGAGCATTCTCTTTTAAGGTATACGATAATTTAAGATCCTTTTCCATACCTAACAAGCTCAATGTAGCTGTAATAGAATCTTTAGAAAAACCTCCTAACACACCTTTAATTTCAAAGTTATCTGTAAATAAATTAAAGAAATGTTCTTGTAAATTGAGGTCTCTAATTTCGTCACCAGAAGCAGAGCTAGAGGTATTTATAGAAAAACTAGTTCCAGAAACCAATTCATTTATGGATGAAAATTCTTGTTTAGATCGGTTGGTTTTTGTTTCCTTAAACTGGCCAATAACTTTCAATTTATCTTCTGTTTTATACCCTGCCCAAAAAACTCTTATTGCGCTGTCGTCAATACTATAAATACAATCGTTTGTTTTTGTAACAGATGGTTTAACGATGGTTTTAGTTTCTGGAGTTTCTGTACAAGCAGAAAATAAACTTAGCAAAGAAAATACTAAGAGACTGTGCTTTAAAAATTTGAACATGAGCTTTTGTTTATTGGTTATACTTGTTCTTTGTAAAAATCCCGAGCCAAAAGACTCGGGATTTGAATAATTAGGTTTAAATACTTTAATTAACCGTTTTGAGTTTTAATCAAGTTTAATGCAGAACCAGCTTTAAACCAGTCAATTTGTTGTGCATTATAGGTATGGTTTAATTGTATCGAATCTATTGAGCCATCTGCATGCACTAAATCGAGAGCTAATTGCTTAGCTGGCGAAAAATGAGCTAGATCCGTAAAATTAAAGGTATCTGCTTCTTGTACAAGGTCGTAGTCAGATTCGTTAGCAAAAGTTAAACCCAACATACCTTGTTTCTTCAAATTAGTTTCGTGTATACGAGCAAACGATTTCACAATAACTGCACATACACCTAAATGACGTGGCTCCATAGCAGCGTGTTCTCTAGAAGAGCCTTCACCATAATTATGATCTCCTACAACTACAGATAGAATTCCTGCAGCTTTATAGGTTCTTGCAATATTTGGCACTTCATCTAAAGAACCGTCTATTTGACTTTTAACACTGTTTATTGCACCGCCAAATGCGTTTACAGCACCAATCAAACAATTGTTAGAAATATTATCTAAATGACCACGGTATTGTAACCAAGGACCTGCCATAGAAATATGATCGGTGGTACATTTACCCTCTGCTTTAATGAGTAATTTTGCACCCACAATGTTTTTCTGGTTCCAAGGAGCAAACGGGCTAAGTAATTGTAAACGTTTGGAGTCTGGACTCACAACAACATTAATACTAGAGCCATCTTGTGCTGGAGCTTGATAACCGTTATCTTCTACAGCAAATCCTTTCGATGGCAATTCTGAACCGCTAGGCTCAGACAGCATAACATGTTCTCCTTTTTCATTGCGTAATGAGTCTGTTAAAGGATTAAAATCTAAACGGCCAGAAATTGCAATTGCTGCAACCATTTCTGGCGAAGCCACAAATGCATGAGTATTTGGATTACCATCTGCACGTTTGGCAAAATTTCTATTAAATGAATGAACGATTGAGTTTTTCTCTTGTTTAGCAGCGTTGGGTCTGTCCCATTGACCTATACAAGGACCACAAGCATTGGTAAATATTCTGGTGGATTCAAATTTGTTGAAGGTATCTATTAATCCGTCTCTCTCGGCAGTAAAGCGTACTTGCTCAGAACCAGGATTAATTCCTAAAATTGCTTTTGGTTTTACTCCTTTAGCTACAGCATCTTCTACAATAGAAGCGGCACGTGATAAATCTTCGTATGAAGAGTTCGTACACGAACCAATTAATGCCCATTCTATATCTAAAGGCCAACCATTGGCAACTGCTTTCTCTTTCATTTCGGAAACAGGCGTCGCTAAATCTGGTGTAAAAGGTCCGTTTAAGTGAGGAGTTAAATCGGATAAGTTAATTTCTATTACTTGATCAAAGTATTTTTCTGGATTTGCATACACTTCATCGTCACCAGTTAAATGCGCTGCAACTTCATCAGCAAGGGCTACTACATCGGCTCTATCTGTAGACTTTAAGTAGCGTCTCATAGAATCGTCGTAACCAAAAGTTGAAGTTGTAGCTCCAATTTCTGCTCCCATATTACAAATAGTTCCTTTTCCAGTAGCAGACATACTTAAAGCTCCCTCTCCAAAGTACTCTACAATGCAACCAGTACCGCCTTTTACGGTAAGTATACCTGCCAACTTTAATATGACATCTTTTGGAGCAGACCAACCACTTAATTTACCAACAAGCTTAACACCTATAAGTTTCGGGAATTTTAATTCCCAAGCCATACCAGCCATAACATCAACGGCATCTGCACCACCTACACCTATAGCTACCATACCCAAACCACCCGCATTAACGGTATGAGAATCGGTTCCAATCATCATTCCACCAGGAAAAGCATAATTTTCTAATACTACTTGGTGAATAATACCTGCGCCTGGTTTCCAAAAACCTATTCCGTACTTATCGCATACAGAGCTTAAAAAGTTGAAAACCTCATTGTTTTTATTTATTCCTTCTTGTAAATCTTTTGATGCACCTAATCTGGCTTGAATTAAATGATCGGCATGAGCTGTAGAAGGTACCGCAACTTTACTTTTTCCAGCTTGCATAAACTGTAGCAAGGCCATTTGTGCTGTTGCATCTTGCATAGCAACACGATCTGGAGCAAAATCTACATAAGACTCTCCTCGGGTATAAGGAACCTTCGTAGTACTGTCCCAAAGGTGCGTGTATAAAATCTTTTCAGCTAAAGTTAATGGCTTGTTAACTGTTGCCCTAGCAGCAGCTATACGCTCCGGATATGCAGCGTAAACCTTTTTGATCATTTCTATATCGAATGCCATGAAGGATGTATTTATGGGTGTTAATATGATTTGTAATATTGGCTTGCAAATTTACAAAAATCAAGCGAAAAAATATAATCTGCTCGCCTGTAATTTGGGAGTACACCGGTACACTTTTATTAGCTGATGTTTGCACAAAACAAAAACAAAAATCCTTGCAACTAAAAAAGGATGTTATTTGCAAAATTAAACGCTTTGTTTACTTTGTTTTAAATTCCATCGACAAAGAGTTTACGCAGTACCTAATGCCTGTTTGAGTTGGGCCATCATTAAATACATGACCCAAATGCCCACCGCAATTAGCACACAAAATTTCGGTGCGAATCATTCCAAGCGAGCTGTCTTTTACTTCCTTTACATTAGCCGAAACAGAAGCATCAAAAGCGGGCCAACCACAGGAGCTGTTAAATTTAGAGTCTGAGCTAAACAAGTCTTGATTGCAAGAAGCACACACATACATTCCTTCTTCAAAATGAGTGTTGTAGATGCCTGTAAAGGGTCTTTCGGTACCCTTATTAATAAGAATATCGTGTGCAGCTTTACTTAATTTATTTCTGTGAGATTTGTCCATAGTATCGGTGGGTAATGTTGCTAAAGTGTTGATTAAATCTAAGGGACCTGGGCACATCGTTTGATGACAGGATTTACAAGAATTAATTACATTATCTAAATGATGAATTGATGGTACAGAGTCAAAAACTTTGGCTTGATAAAGAAATGACTCAGTCATGGACTTAAAAGCAGGCGAGTAAAAGCTTGAATCTGTAAAATGAAAGTTTGTGAAATCTTCAAAATTTAAAAGAACTGGATTCTCTGAATCGAGCATGGTTCGAGAAACTTTAATCTTGGAAACCATCGTTTGCATGGCAGAAGCCATTTCACTTTTCTCCAATTGAGTTTTGTAAATAGTGACATTTCGCTGACAAGACGCAGCAAAGGCAATAGTTATAAGTAAGGTTAAGAGCGTCTTCATCGTTCTATAAGCACACCGTCTGCAATAAAGGAAAGCTCGTACTTCGCTTCAGTTATTTTTAAAATTTCTTCTTCCGAATCGCCTGCATCCTCTGCATAATGCCGAAGCATCTCTACAGAAATCGTATCCATTTTAACATTTCCTTTCACTAGAGTTTTGGAACCTTCAACTCCTTGTTTAGGAACAAAGAAGCCGTACTCTTTAAAGCGAACCATTATGGTGTCGTTATCGGATACTTTCACATCCATCCAGCAGCCTTTTTTGGCACAGGTTTGCGTTATTTCTCCTTCTAAAACCACATTCAATACTTCTCCGTTTTGAGCTTGCTCTAATACAGAAGTGTAGGTGTGGCTTGGTTTATCGGGAATTAAAATTCCGAAACTCATGTAATCTTTTGAAACACAAGCGGCAAAAGTCAATACTACAAAACTTAAAATAATTTTTTTCATTGTGTGTATTTAAGTGCATAAGTACCTAATTAAAATACAAGAATATGCTGTATTTTAATTAGGTGGTTATTGTAAAGTTAAAACGATAAAATGGTCTTTTTAATAATTTCTGTACACTCCAATAATTGAGCTTTAGTAATTACTAAAGGGGGAGCAAATCGAATAATATCGCCATGGGTTGGCTTCGCTAAAAGACCATTATCGCGTAAGCGCATGCAAACATCCCATGCTTCTACGCCATTTTTAGGTTTAATAACAATTGCATTTAACAAACCTTTCCCTCTAACTAAGGTGATCATATCACTATCAATGGCCTCCATTTGGGCTCTAAATAATTTACCTAGTTGGTAAGCATTTTCTGCTAAATTCTCATCAATTACAACTTCTAATGCAGCTTTAGCTACCATACAAGCCAATGGATTCCCTCCAAATGTAGAACCGTGTTCTCCAGGCTTAATACAAAGCATTACTTCATCATCTGCCAATACTGCAGAAACCGGAAATACTCCACCTGAAAGTGCTTTTCCTAGAATTAGTATATCGGGTCTTGCCTCTTCATAATCGGTAGCCAACATTTTTCCTGTTCTGGCAATTCCTGTTTGAACCTCATCTGCAATAAAAAGCACATTGTATTTAGTACAAAGCGAACGAACGCCTGCTAAATAGCCTTCGTCTGGAACCATTACTCCTGCTTCGCCTTGAATGGGCTCTACCATGAAAGCGCATACGTTTGGATCTTTAAGTTCTTCTTCTAAGGCAAGAAGATCGTTGTAAGGAATCAAATCGTACCCTGGCATAAAAGGACCAAAACCTTCGTAAGAGGATGGATCATCGGAGCTGGAAATTGCTGCGAGTGTACGACCCCAAAAATTTCCTTTTGCAAATATGATTCTTGCCTTGTTGGTTGGTATGTTCTTTTTGGTGTAACCCCATTTACGAGCCAATTTATTGGCCGTTTCGCCGCCTTCTACACCCGTGTTCATAGGAAGTACTTTATCGTAGCCAAAAAGTTTGCTGATAAACTGCTCGTATTCGCCCAAAACATTATTGTGAAAAGCTCTTGAGGTTAAGGTTAAAGTGGAAGCTTGCTTGGTTAAAGCTTCTATTATTTTTGGATGACAGTGACCTTGATTTACTGCCGAATAAGCAGATAAAAAGTCGAAATATTTTTTTCCGTCTACATCCCAAACGTATACGCCTTCTCCTTTGGAAAGCACTACTGGAAGCGGATGATAATTGTGAGCGCCGTACTTATCTTCTAATGCTATTATCTCTTGTGATGTCATAATTTTACTTTAATTTTTCACAAAAATAATCTATTTTAAGCTCTAGTCAAAACCTAAAGTACAGAAGCTTACCCTGGAACATATATGTGAAATAAATAAGCTTTAATTTTCTTAGAATTCAACTACATTTGCATTCTAAATCCAGCAGAACTATGTCCTTTACTTCATTAGGTTTATCCAAAAGTATTCTAACACAAATTGAAGCGCTGAAAATGACCACCGCTTTTCCTATTCAAGAAAAGGCAATACCGGCTGTTTTGGCAAAAAAGGACGTTTTAGGAATTGCTAAAACAGGCTCAGGTAAAACAGCTTCTTATGTCTTACCGATTTTAAATTTGTTGCAAAAAGGTGCTGTTCCAAAAAACCGTCATGTAGATGTTTTAGTTCTTGTTCCTACAAGAGAGTTAGCTGTACAGGTTAAAGACGTGTTTCAGCAATTTAGCGCATCCTTACCCGAACGCATAAAGTGTTTAGCTGTTTTCGGTGGGGTTTCAATAAACCCTCAGATGAAATCGCTTAACAGTGTAAATATTTTGGTAGCTACACCAGGTAGATTATTGGAATTGGTTGACTCTAAAGCAGTACACCTTTCTGAAATTAAAACTTTGGTGCTCGACGAGGCAGATAAAATGCTGAGTATGGGCTTTAAAGAAGAGGTTGATCGAATTTTAAAACTTCTTCCAAAAAAACGTCAAAACTTATTGTTTTCAGCCACACTAAGCGACGATATTCAGGCTATTAATCAATTAATTCTTAGCAATCCGGTTGTAATTAAAATTGAAGAGGAGCAAAATACGTTTGATTTAATTAAACAATCTGCATACTGGGTTAGCGAAGAAAAAAAAGGCCCTCTTTTGCGTTTTCTTATAAAAAAAGACTCCTTGAAACAGGTGTTAATATTTACTGCATCTACTTATAAAGCTGATAATGTTGCCGATAAGCTGAGAAATAATGGAATTGACGCTTCTGCCATTCACAGTAAAAAGTCGCAAACAGCAAGACTAAATGCTTTGGCTAGATTTAAAGCGGGCACCTTAAAAGTTTTGGTTGCCACCGATTTGCTTGCGCGTGGTATTGATATTGAGTTTTTACCCTACGTGATCAACTACGAACTTCCTCGCTCTCCAAAGGATTACATACATAGAATTGGTAGAACAGGAAGGGCAGAAAACCCAGGAGAAGCAATTTCTCTAATTACTCCAGAGGAACAAGCTCATTTTAAGGTAATCCAAAAGAAAATGAAAAAATGGGTAGATATGGTAGATAGCGAGAACTTTGATCTTAAGGGCTACTAAATTTAAGAACTAACTTAATAGCCTAGTATTTACTATTCTCGAATTCTTTCAAAAGTAATTCCTAAAGTTTTTTCGTACTCCATTAACTTTTTTCTTTCGAAAGCTGTTACAAAAGCCATCGAAACCCCTTCTCTACCCGCTCGTGCAGTTCTACCAGATCTATGCGTGTAGTATTCCTCGCTTTCGGGCAATTGAAAATGAACCACGTAAGACAAGGCTTCTATATCTAATCCTCTGGCTGCAATATCTGTTGCTACAATTAATTGAAGGTTTTCATTTTTGAAGGCACGCAATACTTTTTCGCGCTCTTTTTGATATAAGTCTCCATGTATAGCATCTACTGCAACATTTTTTGCAATGAGCTGCTTAGATAAATATTGAGTAGCTTTCTTTGTTTTACAAAAAATAATACCTCTGTTTTTATGCTGGGTTTTTAGAAACTGAAGTAAAACATGTAGCTTTTCTTCCTCGTCGCATACAAAGTATTTATGCTGAATGTTTTCGTTAACTAAATTTTTACTACTCGCCTCTATTCTTGGAGCATCGGGTGCTAAATGCTCTTTAATAATTTCTTTTATGGCGTGTGGCATTGTTGCCGAAAACAACCATGTATTAGCTTCGTTGGGCACAAAATCTAATATTTGATCAAGTTCTTTTTTAAAGCCCATACTCAGCATTTCATCGGCCTCATCCAAAACAACGGTTTGGACTTTACTTAAGGTTAGCGCTTTTCGTTTGAGTAAATCGATTAAACGACCAGGTGTAGCAACCACAATATGTGTGGGTCTTCTAAGAGAGCCTATTTGTCGGTCTATTTTCTCACCTCCGTAAACTGCTTCTGTAAAAATTTTATCAGAAAACTTCGTGAATCGGAAAAGTTGTTTGGCTATTTGTTGCCCCAACTCTCGAGTAGGACAAAGAATAAGTGCTTGAATTTCGTTTCGAGAAACATCTATTCCTTGAAGTAATGGCAGACCAAAAGCAGCAGTTTTACCTGTACCCGTTTGTGCTTGTCCAATTAAATCTGTTTTTGTTTCCAATAATAAAGGAATGGCATTATTTTGTATCTCAGTTGGTTTGGTAATATTTAAACCGTCTAATGCTTTTACAAAATCCTTTTTTACTCCTAATTCTTTAAAACTCTTCAAAATAGCCTGTTTTTATTTGGGGCCAAAGGTAAAACAATACAAAGGAAAAGTATTTGTTTAATCTTTAAATTATGTGAAGAAAAATAGAGTCTAGTGGTTTGGGTTATAGGATGTGTATTTTGACTGAGTACTAATTGAGGGAGTAGCGCAAGAATAAGTAAACCAATTTTTATAATTGGGATTGTATTGTAGAAAAAAGTAGGCAACTAAGCGCTTTTTCTTTACGCCAGTGGTATGTATTTTTGTTAAAATCATCAATTTATTTATATAGTTTAAAGTATAGTCCATTACTATTTAAAATTACAAACAGACTGATTTTAAAGTGTTTAAAAAATTATCATCTCTTATTAACTAATTAAAAATAAGGAGGAGTATTCGAAAAGAATACCTTTTAAAAAATTAACACGTTTTAGCATAAACTACTAATGAAATTACATCAATAATTTAGTAATTTCGCAGTACAACAAAATGTTAACTAATGAAGTTTTCCCTATTACTGGTGAGTATACTCGCTTCACAATTTCTTTCGTTTGCACAAATAGCCAGCGAGCCTGCAGCTAAGAAAATCTTAGACAAGGTTAGTGCTGCTACAGATGCTATGGATGCTATAGAAATTGTATTTGAATACAAGCTTAGTAATAAGACTGAAAATATTGAGGATTCTAGTATGGGCGAGCTCACTCTAAAGAAAAATCAATACTTACTCTCTTTTATGGGCTTAAACCAAATGAGCGATGGGGAAAATGTTTGGACCATTTTAACAGACGACGAAGAGGTTCAGATTTCTGAAATTGATTTAGAGGATGAAAACGCCTTAACTCCTGCCAACCTTTTAAAAATGTACGAAAACGGATTTATTTATCAATTATTAGATAAGACGGGTAGTTTTCAAATTATTGAACTCATACCTGACAACCCAGACGAGGTAGATTACATTCGAATAGAGCTTCTTATAGATACAGACCTTGATCAGATTAAAAAGCTAACACAATTTGGTAAAAATGCAACAGAAACCACCTATATCATAAATAATTTTGCACCTAGTATTGTAGCAGATGATGCTTTTGAATTTAATGAAAAAAATTACCTAGGTTTTGAAATTATTGATTTGAGATAGGATTAAAACTTAATTAATCCGGAGTGTGCCTTTTTGTAAAAAGAAAAATCGCTAAATTTACTTTATTAAAACGATCCAATTATGATAAATAAAAAAATCGAGTCGGCACTAAACATGCAAATCGCTGCCGAAGCTAATTCTTCTAACCTCTATTTAGCTATGGCATCTTGGGCAGAAGCACAAGGTTTCGAAGGCGTATCTAACTTTTTTTATGGGCAGTCTGATGAAGAGAGACAGCACATGCTTAAACTTATTAAATACGTTAACGAACGTGGAGGAAGAGCACATATTTGCGCTTTAAATGAGCCTTTAAAGCTGTTTGATTGTTTAACACATGTTTTTCAAGACTTTCTTAACCACGAAGTTAAGGTTACCAGCCTAATTAACGAACTGGTTCATACTTGCTTAGAAAATAGAGATTATACCACTCAAAATTTTTTACAATGGTATGTTGCAGAGCAAATTGAGGAAGAAGCCCTTGCCAGAACTATTTTGGATAAATTAAAACTAATTGGTAGTGACAAAGCAGGTTTGTATTTATTTGATAGAGATATAAATCAGTTAACCGTTACAAGTGCCGCGGCACCCTCTATTGGAGCCTAATTTCATTTAAAAAAAAATGCCGCTGATGCGGCATTTTTTTTTACGCCTATTATATACATTTAAAGTAATCGAAGGGTTCTAAACAATCCAAACAAGTATAAAGCGACTTACAAGCGGTAGAACCAAACATACTTTTAATTTCAGTGTTTTCGGATCTACATTGAGGGCAGGCCACTAATTCCTTGTTTAACATGCTTTTTTTAGAACTGGCTTTTCCATTGGGTGGTGCAATGCCAAAAGCTCTTAACTTCTCTTTGGTTTCGGCATTCATCCAATCGGTAGTCCAGGCAGGCTTGTATACAAGAGTAATCTTACAAGTTACTATTCCATTATCTGCAAGCATTTCCTTCACCATTGTTTCAATCATATCCATAGCAGGGCATCCGCTGTAGGTTGGACATAAAAAAACTTCTACTCCATCAGAGTTTACAAGAACATCTCTAATCATTCCCATTTCAACAATGTTTACTACAGGAATTTCTGGATCTGGAACCTTAGCTAAAAGCTGGTAAACAAAGGCTTTAGAAATGGATGTTTTCATAATTTAAATTACCATTTTGCATCGGGATAAGCCCTCTGCAGGTATTGCATTTCGGTAAGTAAAAAACCTAAGTACTCGGTGTGTATACCTTGTTTGCTACCGGTAGTCATGTAAACAGATTCGGGTACGCTAAGAGTCGCTTCTGTAAACTTTGCAGTAATTTGCTCCATTAAAAAAGCCTTCATTTCTTCACCCTTAGGAGCGTATAAAGCTTTTTGAGCAGTTAAATCTAAAGCGTCTTCCTCGTAAAGTTCGCCCACAAACATCCACAGCTCATCAACCGCTGTTTGAATGCGCAGTTTACTTTCTGCGGTTCCATCGCCCAAACGATTTATCCACATAGAAAAATGGCGCTCGTGGTAAGTAAGTTCTTTTAGTGCTTTAAGTGCAATTCCAGAAAGAGTTTCGTCCTCTACTTTAGAGAGTACTTGGTACGTTTTAAGCAAATACAAAGACATAATGTACTGGCGAACAATTACAAAAGCAAAATCGGTATTTGGTTGTTCGGTAAGCATAAAGTTATGAAACTGACGCTCGGATCTTCTGAAAGCTAAATCGTCAGCAGATCTTGAGCCACCTTCGAGTTTAGCTGCATAAATTAAAAGCGCTTCGGCTTGGCCTAGTAAATCTAAGCCCAAATTAATTTGAGCAATGTCTTCTTCTAAAAAAGGACCATTACTGCATAATTCAGACTGGCGGTGTGCCATTATTAAACAATGGTCGCCTAATCGAATGCAAAATTTTGATAGATTTAAAGAATCCATTCTTACATGTTTTTAGTCCCATCGGGAAGTTCATAAAAAGTAGGATGACGGTAAATCTTATCGTCTGCAGGTTCAAAAAAACTAGCATCGTTGTTTGGGTCTACTGCAACAATAGCATCTGCAGGAACTACCCACATACCTTTACCCTCGCCTCTACGCGTATATAAATCGCGTGCGTTTTGGATGGCCATTTCTTTGTCAAATGCGTGTACAGATCCAAAATGTTTGAAGGGAAGTCCTTTTTTAGTTTGAATAAATACTTCCCACAATTGCCCCTGTGTATCTTTTACTTCGCTCATGTTTTATTTACTTGAGTGTTTTTGGGCATAAGCAGCAGCAGCTTTTCGAACCCATTCGCCTTCTTGGTGTGCTTTTTTATGATGCTTTAGTCTTTTTACATTGCAAGGACCTCCACCTTTTACAACCGACCAAAATTCATCCCAATCGATTTGACCAAAGTCGTACGAGTTATTTTCTTCGTTCCACTTTAAGTCTTTGTCTGGAATTGTAAGTCCAATTAATTCGGCCTGAGAAACAGTTTTGTCGATAAAACGCTTTCTTAAAACGTCGTTAAATTCTCTTTTAATTTTCCATTTCATAGCGTTTCCTGTTCGCGGAGAGTCGCTGTCGTGAGGACCAAACATCATTAAAGAAGGCCACCAAAAACGGTTTAAAGCATCTTGAGCCATTTCCTTTTGTTCGGCTGTTCCATTTGCCATGGAAGCCATAATTTCGTAGCCCTGACGTTGGTGAAAACTTTCCTCTTTACAAATTTTAACCATGGCTCTAGCATAAGGACCGTAGGAGGTTCTTTGCAGAGAAACCTGGTTGGTTATAGCAGCGCCATCAACCAACCAGCCAATAGCTCCCATATCTGCCCAGGTAAGAGCTGGGTAATTAAATATGCTGGCGTATTTGGCTTTTCCTTGGTGTAATTTTTCAATCAATTCTTCTCTAGAAATACCAAGCGTTTCGGTTGCACTGTACAAGTACAATCCATGTCCTGCTTCGTCTTGAACCTTTGCTAAGAGAATTTTTTTTGCACGTAAACTCGGAGCTCTGGTAATCCAGTTCCCTTCGGGTTGCATTCCTATTACCTCGGAGTGTGCGTGCTGCGACATTTGCCGTATCAGATGCTTGCGGTATTCCTCAGGCATAGAATCGCGGGGTTCTATTTTGTCGTTTGCGTCAATTCGTTCTTGAAAAAGAACATCTAATTCTTCTGCTCCCATATCTTTTATTCTTCGTGTTCGTGCCCCCAAGTATTCACTTCTTCTTCAGACCATAATTCTGGAAAGAAGATTCGCTTTTGATACTTAGGATGCATGTATTTTTTCCATGGACTTCCGCCGGTTGCTGCCACAGCCTTTCCACTAGATTCCAGGTAGTGTTCGGCAGTTCGGTAGTGCGTCATGGTCCATTTAATATTAATTTTATTGTCTAAAGCTTTTAGGGCCTTAATCAATTTCGGACTCTTTTTATCGGTATCGTTTAAGGAATTGTAAACTGCTCTAAGGTTTTTGTGTTCGTATTGGCTGGCTGTATCTAACAACTCTTTTCCGTACTTTTCTTCAAACATAGAGAGCATAAGCGACTTTTTACCGGTTTTATGGTTTAGGCCAGCAGCACGCCAATAAAGCTTGTCTATTTTGGCTTGCAAGCCTACAAACTCTGCTGCTTTGTGCTTGTAACGCGCGTCTATAAGGTTATTTAAATCGGTACAAGCCATTTCAATTTTGCGGTATTGCACGGATTGAAATCCGCTTGCAGGTGTTAAGGCATCTCTAAACTTCATGTATTGCGCTACGTCCATTCCATATTTCATAATGGCAAAGGAGGAGATTAAAACATCGAAATAACGGTTAATACGACCCAATTTATTTACAAATAAATCAAGCTCAATGTTTTCTGTATTGGCAACTTGCTCAATTTCGGAAAGAATCATTTTAAAAAGCAGCTCATTTACCTGATGGTACATAATAAAGACATTTTCATCGGGCAAAAATGTTTTTGGTTTTTGAAGCGCTAATAAGGTATCTACTTCGCAATAATCCCAGTAGTTTACAGGGTTGGTATAACGAAAACCAGCTAAATATGTATCCGGATTTTCGCCTAAATCTTTGTATTTAGTATTGATTTCATCAATCAATTTATGCTGACTCATAAAATTAGTAAGTTTAGAAGTATAAAAATCCTTTGATTTAGAAAACAAATTTAAGGTATTTATAATAAGTATTCTCTTTAGCTCTCCAATATTTAGTCTGCAATAGGATTTGAAAGTGATTTTTTGTACAAAGGGCAATTAAAGCTGAATCTAAACGTGTTCAATAATTTTAATTGGCTTTTGTAAAAGCATTATGGAAAACGTGTTTACCTTAAAGCAAGGCGTCTAAGGAATCCAATCCAAGTAATTTTTCACTGGTAAATCCTTCTGCGTAAGCTACGCCAATGAGTCTACCTAAATCTGAAGCTCTGTAGGTGATGCTGTTTATAAACTGTTTTGAAGAGATCGGGGTTTCATTCTCATCCAAATCTGGGTTGTAAAACTGAGATTTGTAGGCCAGTACAGCTGCCTTTTTGGATTCCATATGATCTGAAATATCTAGTACAAAATCTGGTTGAATAGACTTCCACTGAATGTAATGAAACACTTGCTTTGGCCTCCATGCAGATTGTTGAACCTCTTCAAACTCGGTTTCTAATTTTGGCAAGCCAGCTAAAAAACAAGCGGCCGAGACTAAAGAAGAAGCCCGCGAATGGTCTGGATGTCTATCGTCTATGGCGTTGCACAAAACCATTTTGGGTTGGTACTTTCGTATTCTTTTAACAATTTGAAGCTGGTATTCTTTACGATCGGCAAAAACAAAGCCGTCTTCAAATCCTAGATTTTCTCTAAACTTTAAGCCCATAATTTTTGCGGCAGTATCGGCTTCGTTCAATCTAATTTCTGCAGAGCCTCTGGTACCGAGCTCTCCTTGGCTCAAGTCTATTGCGCCCACAGTAAAACCTAAAGCTATGTGTTTAAAAATAGTACCGGCGCATCCCAATTCAATATCATCGGGATGTACGCCAATTGCTAAAATATCAACGGTATTAGTCATTCATTAATTTTTTATAACGTATTCTCTTAGGTTCAGAAATACCTAATCTTTTTAATTTATTTTCCTCATAGTCGGAGTACGAACCTTCAAAATAATAGACTTCAGAATTCCCTTCGAAAGCAAGGATGTGGGTACAAACTCTGTCTAAAAACCATCTATCGTGCGAAATAATTACGGCACAGCCTGCAAAATTTTCCAAACCTTCTTCTAAGGCTCTAAGTGTGTTTACATCTAAATCGTTGGTGGGCTCATCCAAAAGCAATACGTTTCCTTCTTGTTTCAAAGCCATGGCTAGGTGCAGTCGGTTTCGCTCTCCACCGGAAAGTACTTTCACTTTTTTATTTTGGTCTTGACCTCCAAAATTAAAACGAGATACGTAAGCTCTAGAATTTAGTTTTACGCCTCCCAACTCCATGCTATCCAGTCCGTCTGCTATGTTCTCGAATACTGTTTTTTCAGGATCTATGGATTTGTGGTCTTGATCTACGTAAGAAACTTTTACGGTTTCACCCACATCAAAAGTACCTGCGTCTGGAGTTTCTAAGCCCATAATCATTCGGAACATAGTGGTTTTACCTGCACCGTTGGGTCCTATAATTCCTACAATTCCGGCAGGTGGTAAATTAAAGTTCAAATCGCCGTAAAGTAGTTTGTTTCCAAATCCTTTACTAACATTCTTAGCCTCTATTACGTTGTTTCCTAATCGAGGTCCCGATGGAATAAAGATTTCTAATTTTTGTTCCTTGTCTTTAGTTTCTTGGGCCAATAATTGGCTGTAATTGTTTAATCGGGCCTTACTTTTGGCATGACGTGCTTTTGGAGCCATACGTACCCAATCGAGCTCGCGCTCCAGTGTTTTTTGTCTTTTAGAAGCTTGTTTGTCTTCTTGGGCAAGGCGTTTCGATTTTTGCTCTAACCAAGTAGAATAGTTTCCTTTCCATGGAATTCCTTCTCCTCTATCGAGTTCTAAAATCCAACCGGCTACGTTGTCTAAGAAATACCTATCGTGGGTAATTGCTATTACGGTTCCTTTATACTGTTGTAAATGTTGTTCTAACCAGTTTACCGATTCGGCATCTAGGTGATTGGTAGGTTCATCTAAAAGCAATACATCGGGAGCTTTAAGAAGCAATCTACACAAAGCAACACGTCTGCGTTCTCCACCAGAAAGAGTTGCTACAAGCTCATCGCCGTCTGGAGTTCTAAGTGCATCCATTGCTCTTTCGAGCTTGCTGTCTAATTCCCAGGCACCTTTGGCGTCTATAATATCTTGCAATTCTCCTTGGCGGTCTATCAGCTTCTGAAAAGCGTCTGGATCGTCCATTACATCTGGCTCAGCAAACTTGTCGTTAATGGCATTAAATTCGTCCAATACATCTACAATGTCTTGTACTCCTTCGCGTACAATTTCCATTACCGTTTTGGTTTCGTCTAGTATAGGCTCTTGTTCTAATAAGCCCAATGAAAAGTCTTTGTCGGAATACACCTCTCCTTTAAAATCCTTATCTACTCCAGCTATAATATTTAGTAAGGTAGATTTACCAGAACCGTTTAAACCGATAATACCGATTTTAGCACCGTAAAAAAATGAGAGGTTTATGTTTTTTATAATTTGTTTCCCGCTTGGAATAAGCTTGGAAACTTTGTGCATTCCAAAAATGACTTTTTTATCGTCTGACATATCGAATAGAATAGTTAATGTTGCTGCAAATTTAAACTAAAATATTACTATGATAGTAATTCCGCTTAATAAAGCGGTGCAAACCTAAAACAATCTAAATATGCTGTAATTAGAGGTAGGGAAAAAGCTAAAAATGACGATCTAAACAATACAAAGGTTTTATACAATTGGCAATAAGTACTTGTTTATTAAAAAAAAACAGCCGAATTCATTTTAGACCTGCCAAGTTCTTCTAAACTTTTTTAATTTAAATTTAAACTTGGTTGTACAAACTACAGCTCAATACGCTTGCACATATTGCCCAGTTCGGTAGATTCTTTAAGTGGAATAATACTTACTTTGGTCTCTATAAAATCATTTTTTCCGGTGTAGGTTCTCAAAATATCGTAAGCTGGTATTACGCCTCTAAGAAGTGTTCCGTTTTTTCTAAACAATTCATCGTCTTTTTGCTCTTGCATTTTATTGGAAACTAAAGTGCTTAACTGGCTCAGAACATTAATGGTTGTTGCGTAAGATGGAACTGTATTTAGTAGCGACTTGATTCCAATTGAGATCGCTTCACTCTTCAATATCGTTTCAATTGTTTGGCTTAACTCTCTCAAATCTTGGTCGCTTTCCATAAACAAAATGGAGTAGGCTAGAAACTCTCCTGGGTTGCTGGGTCCGTAAATTAAGTGCCCTTGCCCGTCAAAGGTAACCGTATCGCCTTTTCGAACTTGTGGAAAAGGCAATATATTTACATCTATTGCAGGATTGGCAGCTCCCTTTTCGTCTATTGCAAAGGAAACAATGTAAGGCTCGTTGTATTTTTGTAATAATCCGTCGGCTGCTTTAAGCAGGGTAAACTCTTTAATAACCACTGCAATTTTATCCTTTTTTTCATCAAAATCTTCTCTTTCCATAGTATTTATAAAAACATGTAACAATATAACTTATTCGATTTAAAAACATTTTTATATACAAAAGTCACGCCTAATACTATTATAGATAAGTATTAGGCGTGCAGCTATTATTTAAATTTGCAACTCTAGTGTTTCACAAACTTTACACTCCTCTGTAGAGTACCCGCTAATTCTACACTAACAACATAGGTTCCTGGCTGTAAGCCAGACACATCTAGTTTGGTACTCAACATGTTTAGTTTGCCTTTTAGCACTACTTGTCCGTTTAAAGAACTTATTAAATAGTTGGCCTTACTTGGCTCATCAACTAAATTTATGTTTAGGTAAGTACTGGTTATACTCGGAAATACGGCTATGGTTTTAGCTGGATTCTCATTTTTTAACAAAACACTGTATCGAAGTACATTATCGCTGTAAAAACCAAGCTTTAGCCTTGTATTAATTGCTGGTTTTAGGTCTAATAAATAGGAATCGAACTGCTCGGATAAAGGAAACTCCTCCACTAAATTTTCTGCTCCAGAATTGGTGACTTGATGAATTTTACACGTCACTAATTTATCTTTAGTACGAATGGCCTCAAAACTTAAAGTTCCACCTGGATCATTGCTGTTAAACTTTATTTTTTTTACAATAAATTCCTTTTCATCGAAATGTTCTGTTCGAGCTTCTATTTTGTCCTCGCTAATTTTTACCCTATTTAAAGCAAAGGCAGGCATTTGGTCTTCGGTAAAAGAGCTGCTTAAATTCCCATTGGAGTCGGCGTAGTCTTTAGAGACTAACTTTCCTCCATTTACCGAACTGTAAAAACGAATTTCTGATGCTTCCGCTACATCGTTTACAAGAACATAACACGTTTTTTCTACCTGATAGGTACAGGCATTAAAATACTTTTGCTGCGGAATAAAATGTGCTTTTGGACTGACTTTTAAATTTTGTGCCACTACTAAGTTACTTAGTAGTACTAGGCTTAATTGAATGGCTTTTTTCATGAGATTATGTATTTAATTAACAATTACTTTTTGTATTGATTTAGCTCCATCTTCT
>CAWVTK010000019.1:0-18986 GCA_963933205.1 uncultured Flavobacteriales bacterium | reverse complement strand
GTAAATCTCATAACTTTGCAAAAAAAAAAGGATGGCTACTAAATCTGGAGAAAAAAATAGATTGTTAATTTTTGGAGTAATATTACTGCTGGGTATGCTACTGGTTTATCCGATGCTAAAGCGCGATCCTAAATTAAAAATTTACAAGCCATCGGATGTGAATCCTAAATTAGTGGATGAGTCGGTACGGAATTTTGAATTGGAACACAGTGTTTCAGAATTTGAACTGCTTAGCCAAAATGGAGATACTGTAGGTTTAGAAAGTATAGAAGGTAAAATATATGTAGCTGACTTTTTCTTTACTACCTGTGGGAATATTTGCCCTAAGATGACTACACAAATGAAAATTTTGCATGATTATTATTTGCAAAATGATGATATTATGTTCGTTTCGCATACGGTTTATCCAGAAGAAGATTCTGTACCTGTTTTGAAAGCTTACGCCGATAAGTATGAAATTAACCCTACTAAATGGTTGTTGCTTACGGGCGAAAAGCAAACGATTTACGATTTAGCACGAAAGTCCTATTTTGCTGTACTCACCGAAGGCGATGGAGGCGAACGAGACTTTATACATACCGAGAATTTTATGTTAATGGATAAAAGCCAGCGAATAAGAGGTTATTACGATGGTACATTTCCAGAAGATATGGAACGCTTAAAAGCAGATATTGAAATACTAAGACTCGAGTATATCTAAGAATTCCATAGGCTCCAAGCTTCTTCAGCTTGATGAATAAGCATTGATTGCCCATTTAAAATTGCCGCTTTTTGCGCTTTTGCTTTTTTTAAAAAAAGACTTTCACTTGGGTTGTAAATTAGGTCTACTACTAAGTGCTTTTCTGTAATGCAAGCGTACGGTATTTTAGGGCATTCATTTATATTTGGAGCAGTTCCAAGGGGAGTTGTATTCACAATTAATAAATGGTGTTTCAAAACGAACTCGTTTATATCTTTATACGAAAGTTCATCTTTCTTCGGGGTTCTGGAAACAACTAAACAATCTAAACCAATACTTTCTAGAGCATATACTACTGCTTTTGAAGCTCCACCAGAGCCTAGTATTAAGGCACGATCCATTGTGTTTTCTAAAAAAGGTTTTATTGAATTTTTAAACCCAATATGGTCTGTGTTGTGCCCAATCAATTTACCAGATTTAAAGACGATTGTATTTACGGCTCCAATAGCTTTAGCTTCTTTACTCAGAGCGTTTAAATATGGAATAACAGATTCTTTATAGGGTATGGTAACGTTAAGTCCGGAAATGGATTTGGTGTTTAAAAGACCTATAAGTTCGTTTATATGATCTAGTTCGAAATTTAAATAGCTTGTATTTAAAATTCCTGAGCGTTTAAATTTTTCTTCGAAGAAGTTTTTTGAAAAGGAATGTCCTAATTTTTCACCTATTAAACCATATGTTTTCATAGGTCTTTATTAACAGCTAGTTTTTCTACAGCCCAAATACAAAGAACACCAATTAGAATACAAGATATGGCTATAAGTGTATTCGCATCCGATAGGTTTGGTAAGTATCTTTGGTATCCAATAATCATTTCCTCACCATGTCTATTTAACATTTCAGGGTTGATAACTGGGTTTTTCCAGGGCCAAATTATTGCGAGCGAACCAAAAACAAATCCGGTTAAAAGAGCAATCGTGCAATTTTTATATTTATTAAAGATCCATGCAATTACCTGAGAAAAACTGATCATACCGAATAGCGATCCTAGAAGGAATAAAAGAAAGTGAATTAAACTTTCAACTTGCAGCGTATTATCTAAATAAGAAAAATCACCAGTAAGGCTACTTTTTATAGCAGACGAAAGTGCATTTATCGAATCTACCATTAATAATTTATAATTGCCCAAGAGCATTAATATATAGGAGCCCGAAAGTCCGGGTAGTAGCATGCCACTTATTCCAATTATACCACAGAAAAAAACAAAAAAGTAATTTCCATTTGGAGTAGGAGCTGGGTTAACAAATGCAATACTCAGTGCTATTATACTGCCTAACACGAAAAAAGGAATTGTTTTTTTATCCCATTTCTCAACCGATTTCCCAACGTAATAAACAGAGGCGAGTATTAGTCCAAAGAAGAAGGCCCATATTTTTATGGGATGTATTTCTAAAAGGTATTCAAATATTTTTGCAAGTGTAAAAATACTCGAGGATACGCCAAGCCCGATAAAAAGTAAAAATTTAAAATTAATGTGTTTTAATAATCCAGCAAAGTCTCTTTTTAAGAATAATTTTACAGCAGATTTATCAAAAGATTTCAAGGAGTTTATGAGTTCCTCGTATATACCGGTTACAAGAGCTATGGTGCCACCAGAAACACCTGGTATAACATTGGCAGCTCCCATAGTAAAGCCTTTTACCGCAATTAAGAAGTACTCTTTTTTGGATCTTTTAGGCATATTATAGATCTAAATATGCTGTATAACCGCCTTCTAGATTGAAGAGGTTTTTAAATTGGTGGTGCTTTTCGAGCATAAAAATAATTGAAGCAGATCTTTTACCCGATCTACAGTATATAACTACTTGCTTGCTTCTAGATATTTCATCTATTGAGTCCATCATCTCGTCTAGAGGGATGTTGTTAGAACATATAGCTCCATCTTCAAACTCATAAGGTTCTCTAATATCTATAAGTTGAAACTCTTCCTTGTTGAACAATTTCTCTTGCACTTCTTTTGGACTAATAGATTTCATTATTTTTTTGGTAAAAAGTTGAAAAACGTATCGCCCCTCAAGCCAAGTCTTAAACATTCTAAAGGAATTACTTCGTTTGGTGCTATATTACCTAAGTTTACATTTGGACCCAATAATTTGATAAACCAAACTTGTTGAGACTTCTGCGGAGCTTCCCAAAGAATTTTATCTTTTGGTATTTTAGTCAAAATTTCTTCAATTAAATCAGAGCGAACTTCACCAGTATCAGTACAAATACCTACATTACCTCCTTCACGAGCCTCAGCAATTACTTTCCAAGATCCAGCAGCAAGTTCTTTTTCCATCATCTCAATCCATTTGTAAGGAGGTATTAAAACATCCTCGCTTTTTGAACCGATTTCTGAGAGTACAGTTGTTTTTTTAGCTAAAATTCTAATGTATTCACACTTTTTATCGTGGTCTAGTTCTATAGAACCATCCGAAACTTCTACTGTATTTAGCTTGTATTTGTCTACTAAGTCTACAAATTCATTAAACATTCCTCTTTCGATAAACGCCTCAAAAAGAGTTCCACCAAAATAAACTTTTAATCCTGCATCGGAGTAAAGTTTAATTTTCTCCGAAAGGTTTTCCGTAAGGTAAGCTGTTCCAAAACCCAATTTTACGATGTCTATATGTTTGGCCGAAGCTTCGAGCATGTTTTTAGCCTCATTCATGCTTAAACCTTTATCCATCACCATTGTTAATCCTTCTTCTCTCGGGCTTTTGGCTCTAGTTGGAATGTGAGGTAAATTAAAATTCATTGTTGTTTATTTTAACAGTTGTGTAAATTCTTCGTTGTGTTCTAATTCGGGTAAATATTTATAAAGCACTTCAATAGCATTAACATCTTGTTTTATTGCTTTTTGAAGGTATTTACGGGCATTATTTATATCGTTTTCGTAATAACAATAAGCTCCTAAATGATAAAGTAAATCTATATGATCTTTGTTGGCCTTTAATCCTTGTTTTAATAAGCTAACAGAATCTTTTGTTTCGTTTATAGAGTGAGTTAAATCTGCATACTCCAACCATATAGTTGGCGCGTCGCATCCCAACTCTATTAGTTTTTGGTAACCTAAATCTGCCTCAGCGTACAAACCAGTCTTTCTAAAAACCCCAGTTTGTATGTACAGATATTCTAAGTCGTTAGGACTCAGGTCTAATGCTTTGTTTATGTTGTGTAGTGCTTCCTCTGTAGATCCCAATGCATCGTAGCAAAGACCAGCTTCCATCCATGCCTCAGACAATTGAGGGTCCTGATGACTAGCCTTGGTGAAATACCTAATAGCTTGGTTAAACAAAGAAAGATCCTTGTAACACAAGCCAATTTTTAAGTAAGTGTATCCGGTGGCCTCTTCAAATGCAAAGGTTAATAGGTAGGTTTTTATGGCCTCTTTTATCTCGCCTAATTGTGTTAAAGATCTGGCTTTTTCATGATAGCCAGCTGTAAAACACTCATCAATTAAAATTGCGTAATCCAAAGCCCAAACTGCTTGTTTGTAATCTTTGTTTTTGTTGTAAAATAAACCCAGCTGGTACCAAGTTATTTCGCAGTAAGGCGCTTTTTCTATTAAATCTGTAAAGAAAACGATTGCATCGTCGTAGGCGTCTAGTCTTTCGAAGCAGTAGGCAATGTTAAATATAGCTATATCATCTTCAGGTTCCTCTAAAAGAAATGAAGACAGATACTTAATCGCATCTAAAAATTTACCTAAACATTGATACTCAAAAGCAATAAAAGGGAATACCTCAATAGGGTCGTCCGAAAGCTTTTTTGCTTTATGAAATTGCTTTAAAGCCTCGTGGTGTTTTTTTCTTTTAGAAAGAATAGAACCTTTAGCAATGTATAAATCTACGTTACTTGGCTCTAAAGATTGTGCAGTTTCTAATGTAGTTTCTGCCTCGTTAAGTCGCTCTAATATCGTGAGTATTTGCGCCTTTTTAATTAAAAAACTTGCAGAATAAGGATACTGCTCGTAGGCAAGCTCCATACTGGCCATCGCCTCTCCAAGCTGACCATTGTCTATGTAGTACTCAACAATGTCTTCAAATTCATAAGAATCAAAAAACGACTGGAATTCTCCTTCCAGCATTTTTTCATAACGCTCAATTAAAGCGTCAATTTTATTTTGATCCTTATGTTGTTCTTGTCTCATTCTTGTTCTAAATTATTTGGCTAAAATACAATTCCTCTTTTTTAAATTTAAAACAAATGGGAGTTAATTCAACTAAGTATATGATTATTTATTCACAATCAAATACACAATTTCCCAAACCGTCTATTATGCGGTATTTTATAGGTTTTAAACTCTGTAAGATACTCTTAACTGCTTATTTTTAGTACTTAGCAGCTTGTTGTTATTTTATTTATAAAGGCCACATTTATAGGCAATCAATTTTCTATATTTGCCCCAAATTAAATAAAAATGACTTTAATAAAATCAATTTCGGGTATAAGAGGCACTATAGGTGGAGTAACTGGAGATAATTTAACACCTTTAGATGTAGTTAAGTTTGCTTCTGCTTATGGAATGTGGCTTAAAAACAGAACCAAAGGGCAATTAACAGTTGTTGTTGGAAGAGATGCTCGAATTTCGGGCGCTATTGTTCACGATTTGGTTCAGGCTAGTCTACTTTCTTTAGGAATTGATGTAGTTGATTTAGGATTGAGCACTACCCCAACCGTTGAGGTGGCCGTGCCTTTAGAAAATGCAAATGGAGGAATTATACTCACGGCTAGCCATAATCCTAAACAATGGAACGCTTTAAAATTATTAAACGAAAAGGGAGAGTTTGTATCAGGTCAAGATGGAGCAGACATTTTAAGCATTGCTGACAATGAAGCTTTTGATTTTGCTCAGGTTGATGCGCTAGGGAGCTCTATAAAAAAAGATTATTTACAGATTCATATCGACGCTGTATTAGCCCTTTCCACAGTAGATGTAAAACGTGTAAAAGCAGCTAAATTTAAGGTAGTTATAGATGCTGTAAACTCTACGGGTGGAATTTATATTCCTGCTTTATTAAAGCAAATGGGCGTAGATGTTGTAGAGCTTTATTGCGAGCCCAACGGACGTTTCCCTCACAACCCAGAACCTTTACCAGAGCATTTACACGATTTATGTTCGTTGGTTAAAGAAACTAAAGCAGACTTAGGTTTTGTTGTGGATCCTGATGTAGATCGTTTGGCTATTGTATCTGAAGACGGAACTTTATTTGGCGAAGAATATACTTTGGTTGCAGTTGCCGACCATGTTTTGAAAACTAAAAAAGGCGCTACTGTGTCAAACTTATCCTCTACCAGAGCTTTAAAAGATGTAAGTGATAAACACGGTGTAAGTTATCATGCATCTGCTGTAGGAGAGGTAAATGTAGTGAGCAAAATGAAAGAAGTGGATTCTCCTATTGGCGGAGAAGGAAATGGAGGTATTATATATCCCGAGCTTCATTACGGACGAGATTCTTTAGTTGGTGTAGCCTTGTTTTTAACTCATTTGGCTCAGTCTAAATTAACCTGCTCTGACCTTAGAAAAACGTATACCAATTACCACATGTCTAAGCAAAAAATACAGTTAACCCCAAACATAGATGTAGATGCTATTTTGGAATTAATGGCTAATAAATACGCTGCTGAAGATGTGAATACCTTAGATGGAGTGAAAATTAATTTCGCGAATGAGTGGGTACACCTCAGAAAATCGAATACCGAGCCAATTATAAGAGTTTACACCGAAAGCACCAGCTTTACTAAAGCAAATGGATTAGCTCAGCGTTTTATTAATGAAATAAGCTTACTTTAAAAATTAATTTTCTTAGAAATATAAATTGATGCCGTTTTTCTGGCGATAAAAGAATAGCTTATGAAAGTTTATTTAGATAATGCAGCCACCACAACAATAGATCCTCAGGTATTTGAGGCTATGATTCCTGTTTTAAAAGATGGTTTTGGAAACCCATCGTCTACCCATTCGTTTGGACGAAAAATTAGATCTTTAATAGAACGTGCTCGAAAAAACGTTGCCAAACATTTAAATTGTTCTCCAGGCGAAATTTTCTTTACTTCAGGAGGAACCGAAGCAGACAATATGGCCATTCAATGTGCTGTAAAAGACCTTGGAGTAAAACACATCATCACCTCATCTATAGAACATCATGCTGTAGGACATACAGTAGAGAAACTAAGAAAAGACGGATTGGTGGAATTATCCTACGTTCATTTAGACGAAAATGGTCATGTAGATTTGCAACATTTAGAACAATTATTGTCTGTTCATCCAAAAACCTTAGTTACATTAATGCACGCCAATAATGAGGTTGGTAACTTATTGCCTATAGAACTTGTTTCTGAAATTTGCGAACAATATGGCGCAATATTTCACTCTGACACCGTACAAACAATGGCGCATTATAGATTTGATATGCAGCTTCTTGATAAGGTTCATTTCTTGGCTTGCTCAGCACACAAATTTCATGGACCAAAGGGTATTGGTTTCTTATATGTAAATAAGAAAGTTCAAATTAAACCAATCATTCATGGCGGTGCTCAAGAGCGAAATATGAGAGGAGGTACCGAAAATGTTTATGGAATAGTTGGTCTTTCAAAAGCTATGGATGTTTCTTTCGACAGTCTTGAAGAACATCAAAATCACGTGGCCGGCTTAAAAGAACACATGATTAGCCGATTAAACAACTCTATTCAAGGAGTTAAATACAATGCGGACAGTGCGAACTTGTCTCGAAGTTTATACACCGTTTTAAGTGTTTCATTGCCGCCTACAGACATCGCATCGATGTTGCTTTTTAATATGGATATTATGGGTATTGCTTGTTCGGGTGGTTCTGCTTGTACATCAGGTGCTAACATTGGGTCTCATGTTTTAGCCGGATTAGATGCACCAAAAGATCGTCCTACTATCAGATTTTCATTTTCTAGATTTACCACTAAAGAAGAAATTGATTATGCTGTAGATTCTTTACTAAGCCTGTACGCGTAGTTGACAGGTTTCTTTATGCAATAAAAATCCTTGTTAGCAGTTCATTGTTAAGGCTTTATATCTTTGTGTTTACCTGTTGAGTCCTTGTGTTTTAGGCCAAAGCAAACGTCACCAATTTTCACTAAATTTGCAAAATTCTAATTGACAGTATAAAAAGATATGGCATCATCAAAAAATAAGGAATTATCCTTTGTAGATTTTCGAAACGAGGTTTTAGCAGATTACCGTTTGGCTTGTGAAAGTCGAGAGGCAAGTTTGTTAGGTCGTCGGGAAGTTCTTACAGGCAAAGCAAAGTTCGGGATTTTTGGTGATGGTAAAGAATTAGCCCAAATTGCGATGGCTAAGGTTTTTAAAAATGGCGATTTTAGATCTGGTTATTACCGCGATCAAACTTTTATGATGGCAATCGATCAAATGTCTGTTCAGCAAATGTTTGCCGCACTTTATGGTCATACTGATGTGCAACAAGAGCCTGCCTCAGGTGGACGACAAATGGGAGGGCATTTTGCTACACGAAGTTTAAACGAAGATGGTACCTGGAAAAACCTGATGGACTTAAAAAACTCCTCTGCAGATATTTCTTGTACCTCAGGGCAAATGCCGCGCTTATTAGGCTTAGCCCAAGCATCAAAAATATATCGAAATAACAAAGATTTACAAAATTGGACTTCCTTTTCCAATATGGGAAATGAAATAGCTTTTGGTACTATTGGTAATGCAAGTACCTCTGAGGGGCCTTTTTTCGAAACCATAAATGCAGCTGGCGTATTACAAGTTCCTATAATTATGTCTGTTTGGGACGATGGTTACGGAATTTCTGTACCTGCAAAGTACCAAACAACCAAAGAGAATATATCCGAAATATTAAAAGGATTTCAGCGCGATGAAAAAGGTGCTGGTTTTGAAATAATTAGAGTAAAAGGATGGGATTATCCGGGATTGATTGAGGCCTATCAAAAAGCAGAAAAAATTGCGCGCGAAGAACACGTACCTTGTTTAATTCATGTTTCTGATGTTACTCAACCTCAAGGACATTCTACTTCAGGCTCGCACGAGCGCTATAAATCTGCCGATCGTTTACAGTGGGAAATAGACTTCGATCCTATTAAAAAAATGGGGGAGTGGATGATCGAAACTAATTTGGCGTCTCAAGACGATTTAGATGCAATTGCAAATGAATCTAAGAAACGAATTAGAGTGGCTAAAGCAAATGCTTGGAATGCATTTATCAACCCGATTAAAGAAGAGCAAAAAGAGGTAGTATTGCTTGTAATGAAGCTAGCTAGTACTAGTTCAAACAAGCCTTTTATAGAGAAATTAGCAAACGAGCTAAGCGAAAAAATTGAACCTATTCGTAAAGATATGTTCAACACCGTACGAAAGGCATTGCGTTTTGTTAGAGAAGAAAATTGTGAACACAAAACCAATTTAATCGCTTGGTTAACCCAAGAGAAACAAGTAAATACAAATCGTTTTAGCAGCCATTTATACAGTAATTCTGATTTTGCCTCTATAAAAATAGCAGAGGTTTTACCCGAGTATGATCGTGCTGAAGACGTTGATGCTCGTTTGATTATTAGAGATAACTTTGATGCTATTTTTACAAACAAACCCGAAACACTCATTTTTGGCGAGGATTCTGGTACTATTGGCGATGTAAATCAAGGTTTAGAAGGCATGCAGGAGAAGCATGGTGAATTGCGTGTTTCTGATGTGGGTATTCGTGAAGCAACAATATTAGGCCAAGGAATTGGTATGGCTATGCGTGGATTGAGACCCATAGCCGAAATTCAATATTTAGATTACTTATTGTACGCCATTCAGATTATGAGTGACGATTTAGCCACGCTTCACTACCGAACAAAGGTGGCCAGAAGGCACCTTTAATTATTAGAACTCGGGGCCATCGTTTGGAAGGTATTTGGCATTCGGGCTCGCCCATGGGAATGATTGTAAACGCTCTTAGAGGCGTAAATGTATTGGTTCCAAGAAACATGACAAAAGCTGCAGGTTTTTACAATACGATGTTAGAGTCTGACGATCCGGCTCTGATTATTGAGTGTTTAAATGGTTACCGTTTAAAAGAAAAAATGCCAACCAATTTAGGTGCATTTAGAACTCCTGTTGGAATTCCAGAAATAACCAAAGAAGGAACAGACATTACTTTGGTTAGCTACGGATCTACTTGGCGTTTGGTTATGGAGGCTGCAAAAGAATTAGAAACGCTAGGGGTTTATGCCGAGGTTATTGATGTGCAATCTTTAATACCTTTTGATGTAAATCATAGCATTGTAGAAAGCATTTCAAAAACCAATCGTGTTTTATTTGTAGATGAGGATGTTCCCGGCGGAGCAACAGCTTACATGATGCAAAAAGTAGTAGAAGAACAAAAAGCGTATTTTCATTTGGATAGCGAGCCAAGAACCCTATCTGCTAAAGCGCACAGACCTGCTTATGGTACCGATGGAGATTATTTCTCGAAACCAAGTGTAGATTCTATTTTTGAGAAAGTTTATGAGATAATGCACGAATCAAATCCGGAAAAATTCCCAAGCATGTATTAACTAAACTGATTTGAGTTACGTTGGCAAATTTCTTTTGGCTCTTTTTAAAACTTAGCAATTAGTTTTCCACTTAACCTGAGTACTTCCATTTCTGAAAGAATCATGTTGTAGCGGGAGTTGTTGTAATTGTTTTTTACCAATAGTAAGTTAATCTGCGCCAATCTATACGCGTTGCTAGACAACAGGCCAACCTCGAACTCTTTTTGGGTGTACTTAAAGTTTTCAAGATTTAAGGCCACATTTTTTTCTTCCATTAAAACAATCTCTAAAGTCCTTTCAAAATCAGAGTAGGCAGTCATTAAATTCGCTTCTAAAGCGAGTTTAGATTCTTTAAGCTCCCATTCTCTGTTTTTAATAGATAATGCCGCATTTTTAACCGCAGCTCTCTTTGTTCCTCCAGCATAGATTGGAATATTTAAAGAAAAAAGAATTCCAAGTCCATTGCTTTCATTTAAAGTTATAAAGCTTCCCTCTGTTTCAGACTTGTTAAAACTATAAGAGCCCGTTAGGTTGAGTTGCGGTAAATAAGAGGCTTTAGATATCTTGTAGTCAAGCAAAGAGTTCTGTAGATTAAGTCGTGCAGATTGTACCTGATTGTTTTGCGAAAACATAAGCTCTTTTAGTTGTGCATAGTCTGAAATTTCGGAGCGAATAAAAGGGATGTTTTCCAGATTTACATTTGAAGACAAATCTCTGTTTATTGTTTTATTAAAAGCTATTTTGGCTGCGTCTAAAGCCTGATTTGCTTGTACTAAAGTAACACTGTCTTTGTTTAAATCTACTTGTGCACTCAATACATTTGCTCTAGATCCTCCGCTGTAAGCTCTTTGTTTTTCTGCTATCTGTAGCCTTTCTGAAGATAAAGTTAAGGTTTCATTTAGTGCTTTATAATTATCGGTAGCGCGCAATACATTAAAATAGGATGCTATTACGGCAATGAGCGTTGTTTCAATTTCTAACCTGTTTTGTACAGAACTTAAATCGGCATTTAATTTTAGCTTTTTATACTTCCCTCTGTTAGATCCACCAGCAAACAAGGTGTAGTCTATTCTTAATGAACTTGCTAAGTTTATAGACTCTGCATTATTAACGTTTAATGCTGGGTTTTCACCTGAAAAAACCATGTTTGTATTGTCGTTTCCATAATCGGAACTTGCGGTAGCACTAACAAGTGGAATTAATCCTGCTTGCCCTGGTTTAGCTGAGTTTTGAGAAGCTTTAGCCTTATTCGAAGAAATTTGTAGACTGTAGTTTTGTTGCAAGGCAATTTCTATAGCTTCATCTAAACTCATTTGAGCCGAAAGAGAAGCATAGGCTGCAAAAAACAAAACCGAAACTAGTTGTCGAGTACTTTTCATTTGATTTTACCTTTAATAATGTCTTTTGTTACGATTCAAAATCTTCTAACTCCTCATACTTTAGTTCCTTGTATGCGGGTTCTAATTTTTCTGGTTCTATACTTTTATCGTGCCACCACCATCTAATAAATCCTTTGCATCGGTTTACGGTTTGTAAAAGAACAGGAAGTAGAATAAGAATTACCAAAGTTGCAAAAGCCAGTCCGTAGGCTATGGATAAGGCCATAGGAATTAAGAACTGGGCCTGAAAGCTCTTTTCTAAAATTAGTGGTGCTAAACCAGCAATAGTTGTAATTGAAGTTAATAAAATAGGTCTAAACCTACTTGTTGCAGCCGTCATTAAGGCCTTTTGGTAAGGCATTTTATTTTTAATATTGTGGTTAAAAGCACTTACAAAAACAAGAGAGTCGTTTATTAAAATACCAATAAGTGCAATGGTTCCTAAAATACTAAACAAACTCACTTGCATACCATGTAAGTAGTGCCCCCATGCTACGCCAATAAATCCGAATGGAATTAATAGTACAACCACCACTGTTTGCGATAAGGATCTGAAGGTACAAATGATTACGGCGATCATTAAAAGTAGTATAATAGGCATAACTTTTTTCATAGACGACTGAGATCTTGCCTGTTCTCTACCTTGACCCTCAAAAGAAAATTGGACATCGGGTTTGTTTCGTAATAATTTTGGTAAAATTTCTTCAGATAAATTGTCAATAATATCTGAGGTTGACACACTTGCATTTGTGAGGTTTGCTTCTACTACGATTTCTCGTTTCCCATCGGTGTGGTTTATCCCAAGATTACCTCTAAGTATAGAGATATCTACCAGATCTGACAGTAAATACCTATTGTTTTGGGCGCTAAGCATCTCAATATCCTTTAGCTGTTTTACAGTACTTCGTTGCTTTCCATCGTACCGTACCCATATTCTTACTTCATCAAGTCCACGTTGTACGCGTTGTACTTCTCCACCATAAAATCCTCTTCGAATTTGAGTAATAATACTTCTTTCTGTAAAACCCAGTAAGTACGCTTTATCCTTAAGTTTTATTCGCACTTCTTTTGCCCCTTGCAAGTCACTGTCAGTTATGTCGCTTAGGTCAGATAAGTTTTTCATTTCCAGTGTAAGTTCTTTTACAATCTTACGGAGTTCTTGCATGTTGTCTCCTCGCAAGGCTACAGATATAGGTTTGCCAAACGGACTTCCCGAGCCAAAGGAAAATTCTTCAGCTCCAGCAAGTTCCCCAACCAATTGTCTAATATAATTCGAAACATCAATTTGCTTAACGGTTCGTTCTTCTCCACCTAAGAGCTCCATTTTAATGTAGCCTTTGTGTCCGGCTCCAGGACCAATTCTTTTGTCGGTAGATAAAATTAAATCCTTTTCTTGGTTTTGAGTTTTCTTAAAGTGTTCATTGGTTTCCCAAATTGCTGCCTCAATGGTATTTAAATTTTCTTTGGTAATATTTTCGCTTGTTCCAGCGGGCATTTTTAAATTAATAAGAATGTTGTCTTGCTCTATAGATGGGAAAAAAGTACTGCCTATAACGCCACCTTTCATTGCTCCCATTGTTATCATAAATAAGCCAACTGGAATCGATAGTGCAAACAATGGATTTTTTAGACTAAATTTTAAAACAGGAATGTAAATTTTGTTTTTTAGCCCATCCATTATACTGGTAAAAAAGCGCATTAACTTATTGGGCTTTACTTCTCTGTTTAACGCCTTAGAGTGAGCTACGTGTGCCGGAAGTATTAGAATTCCTTCTACTAGAGAAAAAATCAGTGTAGCTATTACGATAAAAGCCATTTGACCAAAGAAATCGCCTAAACGCCCCTCAATAAAAAAGAAGGTAGAAAACACAATTATCGTAGTTAAAATAGCAGAGAAAACAGCTGGAACAACCTCTAATGTACCATCGATTGCTGCTCTAATTCTTCCTTTTCCCATTTCAAAATGACGGTAAATATTCTCGCTCACAATAACACCGTCGTCTACTAAAATTCCAATAACAGTAATCATTCCAAAAAGAGAAATTACATTTAGTGTTACCCCAAAAAATGATGCTAAAATAAACATACCTGCAAATGAAATTGGAATGGAAAGTGCGACCCAGAATGCTAAACGGTAATGTAAAAATACGGCCAATAAGATTAGGACTATAAAAAAGCCTAATACTCCATTGTTAGCTAGCATGTCTATACGTTCTTGAACTACTTTTGACTGGTCGTTAATGACCACAATACTTAGGGTGCTATTTTGGCTTTTGAATTTATCGATATACGTGCGAACGTTTTGAACAATACTTAATAAATCTTCATCGTTGGTGTATTTTACATCTACAGCTACCGAGGGTGAGCCATTTAGAAAATTTCGGTCTGGTGCTTCAGACCATTTGTCTTTAACCTCTGCTATTTCGTCTAGTGTAACAGCACGTCCATCTGGAGTAGAAAGTATGTACATGTTTTTTAAGTCTCTTGCATAGTAAGACTTATTTTTAAGACGAATTTTTAATTCTTCTTGAGTACCCTTTATAGTACCACCTGTAGCTTCGATGTTACCCGATTGGATGCGTTCTAATACCTGTTGAAATGTGATTCCGTAAGCACGTAGCTTATTTTCTTTAATCTCAATTGAAATCTCTTCATCCGGAAACCCCGAAAGCGATACTTTACTTATTCCTTTTGTATTTAAAAGGTCTCTTTCGATGCGGTTGGCAATGTTTTTTAGCTCTTTAAGATCTTTAGTGCCAGTAATGGCAAAGCTTACGGCTGTATTTATTACCTCAAGTTTGTATGTATTTATAGACTCTATTCCTAATGGAAAGGAGTTAATCTGATCGATGTAATTTTTAACATCTTGCAGTACCTGCTCTATGTCTGCATTCTGCTTTATCTCTATATTTAAAGAACCCAGGTTTTCGCTGGAAATTGAGGTAACTCTTTCTATTCCTGAAACACCTGTGAGTTTGTCTTCAATTTTTAAAACTACAGATTCTTCAATCTCTTCTGGCGATGCATTTGGATAAATGATTTGTATACTGATATTTCGTATTGGGGCTTGCGGAAAGAATGTGCTTTTAATATTGAGCATACCCATTATTCCAAAAACAAGGATCAGCACCATCAATAAATTCCCAAGAATAGGATATTTGATGAAATAGTTGACTAAGTTTTTCATCAAATTATAACTTTATACTGTTTACACGAACCACTTTGCCTGGCTTTGCTCCGGTTAAGGATTGTGCTAATAGAATTGCGCTTTCAGGGATCCCACTCAACCAAACCAAATCATTGTTTTCATGAAGTACTGTAACGGGATACTTTGTAAGTATAGAATCGTTTTCTACACCATAAACGAATTGATTGTTAATGAGTAAATGTGAGCCCAGTAATGTAGATCCTTTAATGGTTAAGCCATTTAATTCTGCTTTCATATACATTCCTTCCATTAAATCTTCTCCAGTAGTACTCACATATATTTTGAGGGTTTGTGTTGCCGGATCTATAACAGTTCCAATTCTACTAACTTCTCCTTGCCAAGTTCCATTTATGTCTTCGGATTTTAGTGTTACCTTATCCTTTAATTTAATTTTTGAACGCTCGTTTACGCTCAAGCCTAGTTCTAGTTCGTAATGGAATACTCCAACATATTCTCCTATTTGTTGTCCTACTCTAATAAGTGTTCCAGGAACTGTATTGGCAGAATGAACCGTACCGTCAAAAGGTGCTTTAATAACATACTTTCTAAGTTGTGATTCTTGACTTCTAATGTTGAAAAATTGATTGTATACGTTTTTAGTTACCAAAAAGTTTTTTTCTTTTTGACTTTGCGCTTCAGGTAGGATTTCTAGATCTTTTAGTGGGTTAAAACTAGAAATGTAATTTTGCCAGTTTGCAAATGTATCTGGATAGTCTGTAGCCAACTCTGCTTGAAGACCTGTAAGTAAACTTAAAAAGCTAGAACGCAGAGCACTAAGATTTAACCTAGTTTGGGCATCATTAATATGGATCAGCGTATCTCCTTTTGCAAAAGAAATTCCCTCTTTAAATTCTTTTTCGGACGATTGTAATTGACCTGATACTTCGGAAAACACATTAATTCTTTCTTTAGACGACAGACGACCCGAAAGCTCTATGGAAATTGAAGCGTCTTTAATTGTTTCTTTATAAACATTAACCAAAGGTGCCGAGCTAAGGGTAGCTGTTTTAGTTGGTGCTTTTTTTTGAGCTTCAAAGGCATTGCTAATAAGCGAAGCAATTACTAGAACTCCTAAAGCAGCAATGGTGTAAATTCTTCTAATGAGGATTTTTTTCATCTTAAATGTTGGTTCGTTTAAATGAAAAAAGAAAGAGTACAATAATCTCTTTCTTTAGTTTTGCAAAATTAACGAATAATTCTTAGTTATTTATCTCAATAGAGATTAAATAAGAGTATATGTTACAGTAAATAAGTTGTTTACTCCTTAACTGAGTTACTAAAATAAATTGGTGATTTATATTGATTTAAGTGTGCTAAAAATAGATTGTTAAGTTGGATTTATTTTTATTCCTTGCAGCTAGATATTAAATAATTGATATTATTTTTTAGAATAATTGTTCACTTGTTTATTCAGAATCTGTACGCATAGATTCTTGCTCAGTTTTAAATATTCTTTTTACATGTTTAGATATGGGTATTGCCCTTCCTTCTTCGTCAATTCTACAAAATAAAATATGCGTACTCAATACCAATTGCTCTTCTTGTGTATAAACACTACAGCGCCTTACTTCTATAGAAATGGTAATGCTGGTGTTTCCTATAGCAATTACATTACCGTAAATTTTTACAATATTATTAACTTTTACAGGAGCCAGAAATATTAGCTCATCCATTTTTACAGTAACCATAAGAGGGGTGAAGCAGTATTGTGCAGCCATGGCTACCCCAGCTTCATCTACCCAACTTAACATGGTTCCGCCAAACAAATTGTTGTGCACTCCAATGTCACCTTTTTTACAAACTTTGGTCGAAATAAGATTCATAGTTTCTTAGTTTAGAGGTTTTAATAACACCCATTACTTACAAGCCTAATTTATAAAAACATTTTTGTATTCTAGAGTCTTTGTGGATTGTTTCAAACTGTTTGATACTGTAGGTGTAAATTCTTGTTCTGTTGTCTGTTAAGCTTTTCATTTCAGTAATCAGCTTTTCAGTGGCATCAAAATAATATTCTGAAACTGTTTCAATGCGATGTTCTGTGTGGATTAATTCTCCATACATAATTTTTTGTTTTTTTAGTTAATAAATTCTCCATGAATGGCTAGGTCTAATCCTTCTTCTTCTATTTCCTCGCTCACTCTTATGGGTACAATAAGTGCTGTAATTTTATAGAGTAAGTAGGATCCGAAAAAGGTAAAGAGACTTATGATAATGAGCGCGTAAACATGATTTATAAAGGTTTCAGTTTCTCCGTAAATTAAACCAACATCTTTAGCAAATACACCTGTGAGAAGTAAACCCACAATTCCGCCCATACCATGACAGGCAAATACGTCTAAAGTATCGTCTATATTCAGTTTTTTAAAGTGGCTTAGAAATTGGTTGCAAATGAGTGCTCCAATAAAACCCATAAATAAACTCTGACCGATGCTGACAAACCCTGCTGCTGGGGTAATTACAACCAAACCAACTACTGCTCCAATACAAGCATGCGAAGCCTTAACTTTATTCCCTTTCACACCCTCAACAACGATCCAGGTAAACATGCTCATAGCTGAAGCAGTATTGGTTGTAGCAAATGCCATAATTGCATCTGCATTAGCTCCTAAGGCGGAGCCAGAATTAAATCCAAACCAGCCAAACCATAACATTCCGGTTCCAAGTAGAACGTAGCTTATGTTCGCTGGGTTTTCTTCTTTTTGTTTGTGTTTTTTTCTACGACCTAATGCTAATGCTCCGGCAAGTGCAGCAAATCCCGCAGAAATATGAACTACGGCACCACCCGCAAAATCCAACACTCCCCATTGATTAAGAAAACCGTTTGGATGCCAGGTCCAATGAGCCAAAGGGCAGTAAATAAATATGCTAAACAAACACATAAAAATTAGGTAAGCAGAAAAATTTATTCTTTCGGCAAAACTTCCGGTCGTAATTGCAGGGGTAATAATGGCAAATTTTAATTGAAATAATGCAAATAGAAGTAAGGGAATCCCTAGGCCTAAGGTTTCATTGTATTTGTCAATATTGGTAAACATAAAATACTGAGTAGGATCTCCTATAAGGCCAAAATAACTATCTCCGAAAGAAAGACTAAAGCCCACAAAAACCCATAATATACTGATAAGACCTAATGCAATGAAACTTTGGAGCATGGTAGAGATCACATTTCTTTGACTTACCAAACCTCCGTAAAAAAATGATAAACCAGGTGTCATAAAGAAAACCAAACAGCTGGCTGTTAGCATCCAGGTAATGTCTGCTGCATTTTCGGGCTTTATACTAATGTTTAGTTGCTCGTAGTTTGAAACGCCTAAAAGAGCAACAATACCCAAGAGTATAAATGTTATTATCCAGTTTTTATTCATGTGTATTCGTTTGATGTAAATCTCTATAATATCAATTTAAAATGGAAATAATATTGTAAAACACTTTAATAATAGTGAATTTAACAATATTATTACTTATTTTTGAGGATTGTGTTTTTATGAATTAAATTTATACCTATGAAAAACGATATCGATAAAATCGATTTAGAGATTTTAAAGTATTTGTCTTCAAATGCTAAGATTTCTTATACAGAACTGGCCTCTAAAATCCTTGTTTCGGCGAGTACAGTTCATGTTAGAGTAAAAAAGTTGGAAGACATAGGTGTCATTAAAAATTTCACCATCAATATCGATTACAAAAAACTTGGACTCTCGTTTACTTCTTATTTAGGCGTTTTTTTAGACAAGGCAAAGAGTTTTGATAAGGTTGCAAATTCGCTTAAAAAAATACCTCAAATTACTGTTATAGATTTTACAACGGGTCAGTTTAGTGTTTTTTGTAAGGTTAGAGCTGCAGATTCAGAAGCGACTAGAAATGTACTTAAAAACGTGCATTCTATAGACGGTGTGCGTAGAACAGAAACTTTTATATCTATGGAAGAATTACTAAACGATAAGGAATCTCTTATGGACTCAATTGTACTAGAGGCTCCTATAAATTAAGGCTAAATAACCGTTTAGCCTTACTATAGCACTGTTATCTTAAAAACATAAATTCATTAAAAATTATTGTGCGTGTAGCATCGATTTATATCTTTGCATAAGATCATTGAAATTACTGGGGATGACTGGCTTTGACAGCGAGATGAATAGGACTG
>CAWVTK010000018.1:0-19267 GCA_963933205.1 uncultured Flavobacteriales bacterium | reverse complement strand
GATATTATTTGTCGTTTACTTTGCGCTTGCACATTAGCTGCTATAAGAAGAGCCAATGAAGAAAATAATAGTTTTTTCATAATTTTTTTTTAATTGAGACTAAATTATATAAAAATTAGGTAAGGCAAAGTAAATTTTACTTTTTTTAGCATTAATTTAATTTCGAATGGTATTTAAGCTTAAAATTAACTAGGGCTTGATTTTTTCGTATTTTAGCAGGCTAATTTTAAGTTATGAATAAGATATTAATTGCCAACCGAGGAGAAATTGCTCTTAGAATAATGCGTTCTGCAAAAGAAATGGGAATTAAAACTGTGGCTGTTTACTCTGAGGTCGATCGAGTTTCGCCACATGTTTTGTATGCAGACCAGGCTGTTTGTTTGGGGCCAGCAGCCTCCAGCAAATCTTATTTGTTAGGTGATAAAATACTTTCTTTTTGTAAAGAATTAGGCGTAGATGGAATTCATCCTGGATATGGCTTTTTATCTGAAAATTCAGAATTTGCTAAGAAAGTAAGCGAAGCCGGAATTCAGTTTATAGGTCCATCACCTAAAGCCATGGAGTTAATGGGCGATAAACTATCGGCTAAGGCAGTTGTAAAGGCCTACAATATTCCAATGGTTCCGGGTACAGATCAGGCTATCGAAGATATAGACGCAGCAAAAAAAGTAGCGCAAGAAATTGGTTTTCCAATTCTTATTAAAGCTTCTGCCGGTGGTGGAGGTAAAGGGATGCGGATTGTAGAAAGACTTGAGGATTTTGAGGAGCAAATGAATTTGGCTGTAAGTGAGGCCATCTCTTCTTTTGGAAATGGAGCTGTCTTTATTGAGAAATACGTTGCCTCTCCTCGACATATTGAAATTCAGGTTTTAGCAGATACACATGGAAACGTAGTGCATCTATTTGAAAGAGAATGTTCCATTCAACGTCGTCATCAAAAAGTAATTGAAGAAGCTCCATCTTCTGTACTAAGCCCAGAATTAAGGGCCAAAATGGGTAAATGTGCTGTAGACGTTGCTAAATCTTGTAATTACGTTGGGGCGGGTACTGTTGAGTTTTTATTAGATGAAGATCATAATTTCTACTTCCTAGAAATGAATACCCGACTACAGGTAGAGCATCCGGTTACCGAAATGATTACTGGGCTAGATTTAGTCAAGCAACAGATCTTAATTGCACGTGGCGAAAAACTATCTTTTGTTCAAGAAGATTTATCTATTTCAGGTCATGCTATGGAGGTACGCGTATATGCCGAAGACTCTAAAAATAATTTTTTACCCGATATAGGAACACTTACTACCTACAAACGACCTGGAGGAATTGGTGTTCGAGTAGACGATGGTTTTGAAGAGGGAATGGAGATTCCTATTTATTACGATCCAATGATTTCTAAACTTATCACACATGGAAAGGATCGAAAGGAGGCAATACAAAGAATGAGTAGAGCTATAGAGGATTATAAAATTTCTGGAATTCAGACCACCTTAGAGTTTGGTGCTTTTGTAATGCAGCACAAAGCCTTTGTTTCTGGTAACTTTGACACACATTTTGTAAACAAGCATTTTGAGCCGAGTTTACTCGAAAAACCGTCTGAACAGGAAGTAGAGATTGCTGCTTGGTTTGCAGCTAAATTGTTTAGTGAGTACAAAGAACACAAGGTAGATGATACATTAAGCTCTGCATCTAAGTGGAAGAAAAATAGAAACTAATGGCAAAGAAAACAAACCCAAATTCGGTTTCTATTTTAAATCGTAAAGCACGTTTTGAGTACGAACTTCTAGAGTTTTTTACTGCTGGTTTACAACTTCAGGGTACCGAGATAAAATCCTTGCGCGAAGGAAATGCAAACTTAGCCGAAGCGTATTGTTACGAAAAAGAGGGCGAAGTTTGGGTAACTGGAATGTTTATAGCCGAATACAGTTACGGCTCTTATCTAAACCACACTCCTAAGCGTTTGCGTAAGTTGTTACTTAACAAAAAGGAAATAAAAACCATTGCAGAAGCCTTGCAAGATGTTGGCGTTACCATTGTGCCATTAAAGTTGTTTGTAAACCCAAAGGGCTGGGCTAAAATAGACATTGCTTTAGCACGTGGTAAAAAATTACACGACAAAAGACACGATTTAAAAGCGAAAGACGATAAAAGGCAAATGGATCGTGCTATGAAAGATTTTAATTAAATTTTAACCGGCTTGTTTTACCAACCTTTTTAGCCAATGCGCTGGAAGTGTAGGACAGGTGTCTAGCTTACCAAACCATCTGTAACGGTTTTTAGCTATAAAAGTGTAAAAACCATCTCTGATAAACTTTGGAACCAAAAAAAAGAGGCCTACTGTTTTATAAAAGCCCCCTAATAAAAAAATGCTTTTTAGAATTGCAGTAGATTTTGTGTACGTTTTTTCTTTGTAGACCAATACAATAGAATTCATCGATTTAAATTGAGGTTCGTTTGAGATGAATCCAATTTTAAAGAGCTCTTTTTTGTCTCTGTTTATCAGAAACTTCATACTTCTATTGCACATTATACAGTGCCCATCGAAATAGAGTATTGCGTTATTTTTTATTTTAGCAACGATACCTTGGTGTATTGGGTAGATTTGTCTTCAAATAGAACTTCAACAAAATAGAGCCCACTTGTAAACTCAGATAAATCGAATGTGGAACGGGCAAAGTTTCTTTGTATTTCGGATCCGTTTGCAGTGTAAATTGTAGTGCTGAATATGGTTTTATTCGATTGAATATTAAATGTGTTTTTAGATGGATTCGGAAAAACAGACAAAGGGGTAGCATTTAATTCGAGCGTCGAAAATTCATTTAATTCTCCTCCCCAAAGTAAATGTAAACCTCCAGTGTAAAGACCTATTAGCAGGTCGTTCCATCCGTCGTTGTTTAAATCGAAAACAGCTGGAGCTGTCTTTATACTTTTCGAATACAGGCGCATCGAGTCCGAAACGAGTTCAAAAGTTCCGTTTAAATTGCCGTCAATTGTAGTGTAATGGTAAAGTAGTCCTTTTTCGGTTCCCACATAAAGTTCGTAGCCATTTTCGCTGTCCGTTACCGTTGGTGTTGTGTAAGCAGTATTGTAAATCGGGTCGGTTAGGTTTATATTTCCCAGCGTATCGTTTGCTAAAACAAATTCTGCTTGGTTTACATCTCCTTGATTTTCGTAGTAAAAAATAGCTCCTTGTCTAGAGCCTATTATAAGGTCCAGGTCTTCATCTCTATCTAAATCGATTAAAAAAGGAGAAGCAAAACCACCTACATCAATATCAAAGTAGTTTATGGTGTTTACTACGAAATAGGACTCATTATTGGTAGGGATGTTTTTCAACAAGTGTATTTCTCCGTTGGAATCTCCAACAATCATGTCTTGGTCTCCGTCGTTGTCTAGATCACCAAAAGTAGGGGTGATGTTGTTCTCAAAATTGAGTAAGCCTAAATTGGAAAAGTCGTCTGTGATCCATTCAAAAACAGGAGCAGACATATCTCCTGAGTTTTCATAAGGATCTATTCCTGTGTTTTTGTACAAAGCGAGTTGCGAATTAAAGTTTCCACCGTCGATATAATAGCCATAATTCGCTACAATTAAATCCATTAATCCATCCGAGTTGTAATCAAAAAATACCGGGTGTGCTCCAGAGCCAACCTCAATCATTTCGTCTAGCAACACATCTTTTTGAACTAAATTTAAGTTTACCTCTTGGTTTGGCGACACATTTTCGTAAAACCAAATGTTCTCAAAGTTATGAGATACATTGTTTCCGTTTGGTGTAACTATTAAGTCTTTTTTCTGGTCGTTGTTTAAGTCGAAAAAGTAGGCTGCTGGAAATTTAGTAAGCGCTACACTCGTTTCGTAATTCGGAAAATTAATGTCTTGAGCTATCATAAGTGCCTCATTCGATGCGGCACTGTTTTCTAACATAACCAAATTGTCAAAGGTTACATCACCTAAAAGAAGTTCAAAGTAAGAGTCGGCATTTAAATCTAAAGCTGTTACCGTTGAGCCAGAATGTTTTGCACCCTTTTGATCACTTGCGCTTTTTTTTGCGCAATCGTTAAGTGTAACTGAATTGTCAGAAAAATTTTCGCTAAAATCACCCCAGCAATCGTCTTCTAAAGAGTAATTAAGACTGTCACAGGAGCCAAAATATTCATCAGAATTGTTTTTATGCCATTCCACATTACTACCGATGATACTGAAGGTTAAAATATCTAGATCTCCATCAAAATCGATGTCTCCTATGTGTGGGATGTCTACAGAACTTACATATAAATTTGTAGGACCAGATCCTCGATCGGTTAAAATAGTACCTATCAGCTCAAAACTTAATTCCTCAGAATCAATTAAATTTTTGAAAACCCGAACCCCGCCATTGTGAGAAGTGAAAATGTCCATTTGCCCATTACAGTTGTAATCTCTTAGTAAAACCCAATCTTCCAGTTTAGGGAATAAGGCATTGTATTCTGGAGCATAATGATAATCTACTGCTCCAAGAGTTCCTTTGTTAATAAAACAGTTTAGTTGATCTCCATTTTTATCAAAAATGATTAAATCTAAAATACCGTCTTTATTTAAATCGATAGGAGAGAGTTGAGGTACATTTGCACCACCTGCCCATGGATTAACGAGGTCAACACCATTTTTAACCACCCTTATGTCTTGAGTTTGATAAAAAGACTGTTGTGCAAAGCTTTGAAAACAGCTAAAAAAGAGTGTTAAAAGAGGAATAAGGTACTTCATAATAGTATGTAAAATCAATGATTCAGCTAAATTACAAGAATTGTGCCTTAGGATACATATAATAAACATAAATAAATTGGTATTTTTTTATTGAAAGTTTATATTTGTCAGCCCTAAATAAAGGACTCTAAACTAAATAAATATGCGTAACAAAGGATTTACTAAATTTATAGCTGTCGTATTCGCTTTAATCTGTGTATACCAGTTGGCCTTTACTTGGATGGTTAAAAATGTTGAAAAACAGGCTAAAGTCTACAGTAACGGTGACTATGCTCTAGAACAGGTTTACCTGGATTCTATTGCAACCGAGGAGTTGTACTTTGGCTATTCTTATAAAGAATGTAAAGAGCAAGAACTAAACTTAGGTTTGGATTTAAAAGGTGGAATGAACGTAACACTTGAGGTTTCTGTAGGAGATATTCTTAAGATTTTGGCAAACAAATCTGTCGATGCTACTTTTAATGAAGCTATTTCCAAAGCAAACGCCAAGCAGAGTGATTCTCAAAACAACTATATTGACGACTTTGTTTCTTCGTTTAACGAAGTAAATACAGCCAACAATACTCAAGTTCTTTTATCTTCTCCAAGAATTTTCGGTCATAGAAATATGCTAGATAAATTTGAGGTTAATGCACCCAACGATGAGGTTATTGCTGTGGTTCGTGAAGAATTAAAAGGAGCGATTGATCGTGCCTTTTCGGTATTGCGTGCGCGTATAGATAAGTTTGGTGTTGTACAACCAAACATTCAACAACTCGAGCAAGAAGGACGGATTTTAGTAGAGCTTCCTGGTGTTAAAGACCACGAGCGTGTAAAACGTTTATTGCAAAGTACAGCTCAGTTAGAGTTTTGGGAAACCACAAACGTTCAGGAGCTACAAGTATTTTTAGCAAATGCGAATGCCGTTATTACTGCAGAGAAAGAAGTTGAAGAGCCTTTAGCTTTTGAGGTAGACTCTCTGAATTTAGACTCTCTAAATTCTGGTACAGGAAATCCTTTTTACGAGTTAATGGGAGTTCAATACGCTTTTGGTGCGCGTTTGGGTGTTGTTTCTGAAGAAGATACCGCTAAGGTAAACGCTATTATGAGTCGTCCAGACATCCGTGGTTTATTAACAGGAGATTTAAGAAACACCAAATTCTTATGGTCTGCTAAACCTTTGGAAGTAGATGGCGAGGAAGTAGGTTTAGAATATGTAGCTATAAAATCTAACAGAGACGATGCACCTCAATTAGGTGGAGATGTTATTGTAGATGCAAATTCTCAAATTGACCCAACAGGTTCTGTAAACGTAAGTATGCGAATGAATGCTGAAGGAGCTAAGAAGTGGAAAAAACTAACAGAAAACAATATTGACCGACAGGTTGCCATTGTTTTAGATAACTATGTGTACTCTTTTCCAACGGTAAATGATGTGATTCCAAATGGGAGCTCAAGTATCTCTGGAAACTTCACGGTTGAAGAAGCAGAAGATTTATCGAATATTTTAAAAGCGGGTAAACTGCCTGCTCCAGCTAAAATTATTCAATCTGAAATTGTTGGGCCTTCTTTAGGAGCCGAAGCAATAAGTTCAGGCTTTACTTCTTTTGCAATTGCCTTATTAATTGTGCTTGTGTACATGATTTTTTATTACCAAACTGCTGGTTTGGCTGCAAACTTCGCACTCGTTTTAAACATCTTATTCATTTTTGGCGTACTCTCTTCTTTAGGTGCTGTATTGTCTTTACCGGGTATTGCTGGTATTGTACTTACGATAGGTATGGCGGTAGATGCAAATGTTCTTATTTACGAACGTATTCGCGAAGAGCTTAGAGCCGGAAAAGGAATGAGTTTAGCTATATCTGATGGATACAGCAATGCTTATGCAGCTATTATTGATGCCAATGTAACCACTTTATTAACAGGTATTATTTTATATACTTTTGGTACGGGTCCAATTAAAGGATTTGCAACTACCTTAATTATTGGTATTATCACCTCATTATTTGCTGCTATCTTCTTAACCCGTTTAGTTTTTGAATCTAAAATGGCCTCTAAGAAACCAATTAAGTTTGCATCTAAAATGACAGAGAACTGGTTTGCTAACAACAACTTTAAGTTTTTAGCCAAGCGAAAAACAGCTTATATTTTCTCTTCTATATTAATCATTTTAGGTATTTCGTCTTTAGCAACAAGAGGTCTTAACGAAGGTGTTGACTTTAAAGGTGGCCGTACATTCGTGGTTCGTTTCGATCAGAATGTGGTTACTCAAGAAGTACGCTCTTCTTTAGCGAGCCCTTTTGAAACTGCTCCAGAAGTAAAAACCTTTGGTAAAGCAGATCAAGTTAAAATCACAACCAAATTCATGATTGATGAGAAAGGATCTGATGAAATAGTAGATGCTAAACTAGCCGAAGGACTAAGCACCTTAGGCATGAACTACGAAGTAATGAGTTCTCAACTTGTAGGGCCTACCATTGCAGATGATATTAAACAATCGGCTCTATGGGCAGTATTGTTTTCTTTAATTGTAATATTCATGTACATATTGGTTCGTTTCCGTAAGATGTCTTACTCTTTAGGTGCTGTAGCTGCTGTATTCCACGATGTGTTAATTGTGTTGTCTATTTTCTCTATATTTTACGGAAGACTACCTTTCTCTTTAGAAATAGATCAGGCCTTTATAGCCGCAATACTTACTGTAATTGGATACTCTTTAAACGATACCGTTGTTGTATTTGACAGAGTACGTGAGTACTTTGCAAAGAAAACAGGTACAACTCATGACATAGTGAACGCTGCACTTAACAGTACTTTAAGCCGAACCATTAATACATCAGTTACAACCTTCTTTGTGTTGTTTGTAATATTTGTATTTGGTGGTGAAGTAATTAGAGGCTTTATGTTTGCCCTTATGATTGGGGTTGTAGTTGGTACCTATTCCTCTCTATTTATAGCTACACCAATTATGGTTGATACTTTAAAAGCAGAGGTTGAAAAATAATTTTTTTTAAGATTTAAAAGAAAGTCCTGCAATCGCAGGACTTTTTTTATTTTAGCACTATGGGAAATGCACTGTTTTTTTTAAATTTTTTGGGCACAGGAGAATTTGTGCTCATTGCTTTTGTGTTTTTATTACTCTTCGGTCCGGATAAAATCCCAGGCATTGCTCGCTCAGCTGGGCAAGCAATTAGAAAAGTAAAAGATGCCAGTAACGACATCAAAAAGGAAATACACGACAGTTCCAAAGGAGTAGATTCGATGACCTCTGATGTGAAAAGTGATCTTAAGGAAATTGAAAATTTAGCACAGTCTGTTAAAAGAGGCGCTAAGAAATCTATAAATAATTAGATTTTGGATGTACTGAGTTTAATTTTGGGACTTATAATTCTCGTTTTTGGCGGAAATCTTTTAGTAAAAGGCTCTGTTGAACTCGCGATAAGAATGAAGGTCTCAATGGTCGTTATAGGTTTAACTGTTGTCTCTTTTGCTACTTCTGCACCCGAGCTAATTGTAAGTGTCTATTCCGCGCTAACCGGCCATCCCGATATGGCCTTAGGTAATGTTATTGGCTCTAATATTGCAAATATTTCTTTAGTGTTAGGTTTAACCGCTTTACTCTATCCTCTGGCTTTCCAAAAAAGACTTTATCTATTCGATATTCCAGTTATGTTATTTGCATCTGGACTCTTTTACCTGTTCTTATACACAGAACTTACCTTAGAAGCTTGGGAAGGATTCATTTTTCTTGGCTTTTTGCTAGTACTAACGGTATACTTAATAAATCGATCTCGTAAAGAAGAGAAGCTCAAAGAAGTAATTCCTCAAAAAAACAGCTCAATACTAAAACTCTTCCTATATCTAGTTCTTGGAGGAACCTGTTTGTATCTCGGATCGCGGCTTTTAGTTACAGCGGCTAGTGCTTTGGCTCGCGATATGGGTTTGAGCGAACGAATCATCTCAGTATCTATTGTTGCTTTTGGAACTTCTGTACCAGAATTAGCAGCATCTATTATCGCAGCCTTTAAAAAAGAAAAAGACCTGTCCATAGGGAACCTAATTGGCTCTAATATTTTTAATGTCTTCGCAGTCTTAGGCATCACATCCATTATTCAACCCATCAAACTCATAGACCAAAGTTTGCTTTCGAATGATATATGGTGGATGCTTGGAATTTCCTTACTACTTTACCCAATCATGTTTCTATTTCATAAACGGCATATTGGTAGAGTTGAAGGAGCAATTCTGCTATTTGTTTACCTCAGCTATATTCTTTTTCTATTCTAATTGTACAATGATTTAAGTGTAAGTTTGTTCCATCTTTTTTTTTTGTAAAAAAAAATAAATATTTTATTTCACTGTCAATTATTGAGTTTATATTTGCAGCTAATTTAACCACAGTTCATCGTTATGAAGACTAAATTAGAGTATATATGGCTCGACGGCTACTTTCCTACTCAGAACATGAGAAGTAAAACGAAAGTTGTAGAAAATTTTGATGGTACCTTAGAAGCCTGTCCAATGTGGTCTTTTGATGGCAGTTCTACCAGACAAGCAGTTGGAGGTTTTTCAGACTGTTTGTTAAAGCCTGTAGCTATATTTCCAGATCCGGAAAGAGACAATGCCTTTTTGGTAATGACAGAAGTTCTGAACTCAGACGGTTCTGCTCACGTATCAAACGCAAGGGCTACCATATTAGACGACGACAATGACTTCTGGTTCGGTTTTGAGCAAGAATACTTTATAATGGATACCGACACCCAGCTTCCATTAGGATTTCCTATTGGCGGATTTCCTGGGCCACAAGGAATGTATTATTGCTCTGTAGGCGGTAGAAATACACACGGACGAGATTTCGTAGAGGAGCATGCCGATTTGTGTATTCAGGCCGGATTAAATTTTGAAGGAATAAATCAAGAAGTAGCTTCAGGACAATGGGAGTTCCAATTGTTTGCCAAAGGCGCAAAATTAGCTGGAGATGAATTATGGATTGCACGTTATTTACTAGACAGACTCACCGAAAAATACGGTTATTATATCGAGTACCACCCAAAACCTGTAGCTGGAGACTGGAACGGTTCTGGTATGCATGCAAACTTTTCCAACACACTTCTAAGAACCTGCGGGTCCAAAGAAACATATGAAAAGGTTTGTGAAGCCTTTAGACCTGTAGTAAAGGAACACATGGCAGTATATGGTGCTTTCAATGAAATGCGATTAACTGGATTGCATGAAACAGCATCGATACATGAATTTAGTTATGGCATTTCCGATAGAGGGGCTTCCATTCGAATACCCATTATTACAGTAGAACAAGGCTGGAAAGGTTGGCTAGAAGACCGAAGACCTGCCTCTAACGGCGATCCGTATAAAATTGCTTCGAGAATTGTAAAAACAGTTTCTGAAGCAAACATTAAATAGTTTACACTTTACTCAAATAGTTAAAAAAAGCACCTAAACGGTGCTTTTTTTGTGTTCAGATCATTTAATTTGATTTTGAGTCTTCGCTTCTGTTCACTATGTTTTTTATTTGCTATTATTTTAGCTATTTTAGCAATCTTTGCACAGATATTGTAAAGGAACCTCATCTAACAACTCGTTAACTCAAACCAATGAGATTTACTAAAATAGTATTATTATTTATCGCATCTGTTGCGATTTCTTTTAGCTCACTTGCTCAAGGTAAACAGTTTAAACGAGCTGAAATTGCCTACGATCAGTACGAGTTCCATAAGGCAGCTGTTCATTTTAAAAGAGCGTATTCAAAATCTTCCGATCGAGCTCAGAAAATTGAAATAAGTTTTAAATTGGCTGAATGTGCTCGTAAAATTGGCAATTACCGTCAGGCAGAGAGTTACTATAAACGCGCTATAAAAATGCGTTACGACGATCCTATTGCGCTTTTACACTTGGCTATGATGCAAAGAAATCTTGGTAAATTTGAGGACGCCATAAAAACATTTGGCTTGTACAGCGAAAAAGTCCCAGACGATCTTAGATCTCAAGAAGCTATAGAATCTTGTGAATTGGCTATAGAATGGACTGAAAACCCAACTCGTTACGCCGTTACAAATATGAAGGGCTTAAATTCTAAGAACGATGATAGAATGCCTGCTTTTGGTAAAAACGATTATAGCTTATTATTATTTACTACAGCCAGAAAGGGTGTAAACGGTAAAAAAATAAGCAAGCAAACCGGGCAGTACTTTACGGATGTTTGGGTTTCGGAGCTGGAGAAAAGTAAAAAGAAAAGAGGCAAGTCTGGAAAAAAACAAGCCAAGCCAAAATGGTCTGATCCATTGTCTATGGGAGATTACTTAGGTACAGATGACGTTATTAACACAAAATATGATGAAGGTGCCGTTAGTTTAAATGAACGTGGTAACCTCATGTATTTTAACCGTGCAATAATGGAGAAAAAAGCAGCACACGTACCTCGTGTTTTTTCTGCAACTAAAAAAGGGGGCGAATGGGATGTGCCCGTTGAGCTTACGCTTCCAATAGACTCTAATTACATGGTTATTTTCCCTTGTTTATCTCCTGATGAGAAAATACTATATTTTGTTTCTGATATGCCCGGTGGTGAAGGTGACTTTGATATTTGGATGTCTGAATACAATAAAAGAAAAGACGCTTGGGCAGAACCAGTAAACTTAGGCCCAGAAGTAAATACAACAGGCTCAGAAATTGCTCCTTTTGTTCATAAAGACGGTACTTTATTCTTCGCATCAAAAGGCCATCAAGGTATGGGTGGATTCGATATTTTTAGAGCAACCCAAAGACCAAGTGGGCAGTTTGGAAAAGTGAAAAACATGAAATCGCCAATCAACTCGTCCTTCGATGATTTTGGAATTATTTTCTCGGGAAAAGATGCAATGAACGGATTCTTTACTTCGAATAGAAAAGGCGGTAGAGGTGGTGATGATATCTACGAGGTTAAACTTTCCGATCTTAAATTTAAGATGGAAGGAATTTTAGTAGATACCGAAACCACTGATCCTCTCAAAGGTGTTTCTATTCACATAGAAGGTTCCGATGGAACCTCATTTGATGCGATGACCAATAAAGATGGTTTCTTTAATTTTGGAGACGAGGCTATTAAGCAAGGTGTAGAATACGAAGTTACTTATACCAAGGATACTTATGTGCCTGTTACCGATACTGTAACTACACTAGATCTTACCATTCACGATTTTGAATCAACAGACGAAGGTTTCTTGTATACTATATCAGTAGATTTATCGATGAAAGTTTACCGATTGCCTGTAGTATTACCTCAAATAGAATACGACTTAGGTTCTGCAGACCTCAGAGAAATGGCAAAGAAAGATTTAGATAAATTGGTTGGCGTTTTAGAAACCAACCCCGATTTGCGTATTCAATTACGATCGCATACAGACTTTAGAAGTGGAGATGACTTTAATCTTGTTCTGTCTCAAAAAAGAGCAGATGCTTGTGTTACTTACTTAATAGAACAAGGAGTAGATGCCACAAGGTTAGAAGCAATTGGTATGGGCGAGTCCGAACCATTAATCCTTCAAGAGGATAGAAGTGGTTTTGTTAAAGGCGATGTCTTATCTCAAGAATACATCGAAGCCATTCGTTCTAAACGAAGAAGAAATTTAGCACATCAAATGAATCGTAGAACCGATTTTAAACAAATTGAAACTGATCCTGCTGATGCCGAGAAATACGGTACATACTAAAGCTTAAACAATCTTTAAAAGCGTCCCATAGAAATGTGGGATGCTTTTTTATTTAAGTATATTTACAGCGATTTAAACCGTTAGACATTTTACCCGTGAGCAATCAAGATAGATATATGATGAGAGGCGTTTCGGCATCCAAAGAAGATGTTCATAATGCCATCAAAAATGTTGACAAAGGATTATTTCCAAAAGCCTTCTGTAAAATTGTTGAAGACCGTTTAACCGGCGATGATGATTACTGTATAGTTATGCACGCAGATGGAGCCGGAACAAAATCTTCTTTGGCGTATATGTATTGGAAAGAAACGGGTGATGTTTCTGTATGGAAAGGAATTGCTCAAGATGCTTTAATTATGAATATCGACGACCTACTTTGTGTGGGTGCAGTAGATAACATTTTGGTTTCATCAACCATTGGAAGAAACAAAAGTCTAATTACGGGTGATGTACTCTCTGAAATTATTAATGGAACCGAAGAATTATTAGAAGATTTGCGCACACAAGGTGTTGGCATATATTCTACCGGTGGCGAAACAGCCGATGTAGGCGACTTAGTGCGTACAATTATTGTTGACTCTACCGTAACTGCACGTATGAAACGCTCAGACGTTATCTCTAACGACACAATTGTAGGGGGTGAGGTTATTGTTGCGCTAGCATCTTTTGGACAAGCTACCTACGAAAAAGAATACAATGGAGGTATGGGCTCAAACGGCCTAACCTCTGCGCGACACGATGTTTTTCATAAAGAACTGTCTGTTAAGTATCCTGAAAGTTACGACGATTCAGTACCCTCAGATCTTGTTTACTCTGGAAATATTGGCCTGACAGACGCTGTAGCAGGTGTTCCTATAAATGCGGGTAAACTAGTGCTGTCGCCAACACGAACCTACGCGCCCATAATTAAAAAGATACTACAAACCCATAGAAACAAGATACACGGTATGGTTCATTGTAGTGGTGGCGCGCAAACAAAAGTGCTCCATTTTGTAGACAATGTACACGTTATTAAAGATGACTTATTTGATACTCCGCCCTTGTTTACATTAATACAAGAGCAATCTGGAACAGACTGGAAAGAGATGTACAAAGTGTTTAACATGGGACATCGAATGGAGATTTATTTAGACAAAGAACACGCCCAGGACATCATCAATATCTCAAAAGAATTTGGAGTTGATGCGAAAATTATTGGCAGCGTAGAAAAATACCAAGGGAAAAAACTAACTATTAAGAGCCAATACGGCGAATTCGTTTACTAATATGGCATTACTAGATAAGTTAGCAATGATAAAGCTTCGTTTTGATGATGTTGCACAGCAAATAATCGAACCAGAAGTAATTGCAGATATGAAGCGTTACGTTCAGTTGAATAAGGAATACAAAGACCTTAATCCAATTATTGAGGCATATTTGGCCTACAAAACTGTTTGCGACAACATCGAGGAGTCTAACGAAATTTTGGCTACCGAAGACGATGCCGAAATGAAAGAAATGGCTCGTGCAGAATTAGACGATGCAGCTCCAAAAAAATTAAAATTAGAAGAGCAGATTAAAGTTTTACTCATTCCAAAAGATCCAGAGGATTCTAAGAATGCAGTTGTAGAAATTCGTGCGGGAGCCGGTGGAGACGAGGCAAGTATATTTGCAGGAGACCTATACCGTATGTATTCTCGCTACTGCGAAAATAAAAAATGGCGTACAGAATTAGTCGATGTTACGCACGGTACTGCCGGAGGTTACAAAGAAATTGTAATGAATGTAACCGGAGATGATGTGTACGGAACAATGAAATACGAATCGGGTGTTCACCGGGTTCAACGTGTACCTCAAACAGAAACTCAAGGTAGAGTTCATACTTCTGCCGCTTCTGTAGTTGTTTTACCCGAGGCCGAAGAGTTCGATGTTCAAATAAGCGATAAGGATATTAAAAAAGAAACGTATTGTTCTTCTGGCCCAGGTGGCCAGTCGGTTAACACCACGTATTCTGCTGTGCGTTTAACACACGGGCCTTCCGGAGTAGTTGCACAGTGTCAAGATCAAAAATCTCAAATTAAAAATTACGCCAAAGCCCTACAAGTATTAAGATCGCGTATTTTTGAAATAGAACTTGCCAAACGCAACGAAGAAATTGCTGGTAAACGTAAAACAATGGTTTCTACTGGAGACCGCTCTGCAAAAATTAGAACGTATAACTATCCTCAAGGTAGGGTAACAGACCACCGCATTGGTTTAACCTTGTATTCTTTAGGTGATATTGTTAATGGCGATATTCATAAAATTATTGAAGAACTTACCGTTGCCGAAAATGCTGAACGCTTAAAAGAAGGAAGCGATGACTAGGGCAGAATTAATAGCTCAAATAAAAATAAAGAAATCTTTCTTGTGTGTAGGATTAGATACTGCTTTAGATAAAATTCCTAAACACCTCTTAGACTTAGAAGATCCTATATTTGAATTCAATAAGCAGATTATTGATGCGACTAAAGACTACTGTGTTGCCTACAAGCCTAATTTAGCCTTCTACGAATCCATGGGGATAAAAGGCTGGATATCGCTGCAGAAAACACTGGATTACTTACCCAAAGACGTTTTTACTATTGCCGATGCTAAACGCGGTGATATTGGAAATACCTCGTCTATGTATGCTAAGGCATTTTTTGAGAACATGAGTTTTGACTCTGTTACCGTTGCGCCCTACATGGGTAAAGATTCGGTACAGCCCTTTTTTGTCTATAAAAATAAGTGGGTTATCCTTTTAGCTCTGACCTCAAATTCTGGCGGAAAAGATTTTCAATTATTAGAGACCGATGGAAAGCCTCTGTACCAAAAAGTAATTGAAACTTCCTGCGAGTGGGGAACAGATTCTAACATGATGTATGTGGTAGGAGCTACCCGAGCCAATTGGCTGGCCGAAATAAGAAAAACGATTCCAAATCACTTTTTATTGGTGCCAGGAGTTGGAGCGCAAGGAGGAAGCTTAGAGCAGGTAGCCAAGTATGGTATGAATAAAGATTGCGGCCTTCTAGTAAATTCATCTAGAGGAATTATATACGCTTCTTCAGAAAAAAACTTTGCTCAAGTAGCCAGATCTAAAGCAAAAGAGTTGCAAGTGCAAATGGAAATGGAATTGTTAAAGGCTAAGGTGCTTTAACGATGCAATCATTTCTTGGTTTACAAAGTCTTGCAATTGCAAGGCTTTTTTATTTGAACTCATTTTATAATTATTAGCTTCGTAAATTCTAAGTGCAAATAATAGAAGAATCCTATTGCTTAGTTCTATTGAGATCATTTTTTTTGATCGCTTAGTAAATTGTTTTCCAACTTAAAAATAGATGCAAATGAAGTTAAGTCATAAAAACACAGCTCTACTCATGGTAGATATTCAAAAAGCATTTTTGGAAGAAGACTATTGGGGAGGAAACCGGAACAATAAAAATGCCGAAATTGTTTGCAACAAACTCCTTACTAAATGGAGGGAATTGCAGCTCCCAGTTTTTCATGTTAGACACAGCTCTACAAATCCGAACTCTTTACTCCATAAATCAAATTCGGGTTTTGAGTTTAATGATTTAGCCCTACCAATACAGGGTGAACCTATTATAACCAAGCAAGTAAACAGCGCTTTTATTGGCACCGATTTAAAAGATCAACTAGACGCCTCAAATATCGACACGATCGTTGTTATTGGTATGACAACAAATCATTGCATTTCTACCACGGTTCGGATGGCGGGTAATTTCGGTTTCGATACCTATGTAATATCTGATGCAACTGCTACATTTAACCGAATTGGAGTGCTGGGAGAACAATACGATTCTGAAACCATACACGGCACTACACTGGCCAACTTGAATGAGGAATTTGCAAGCGTTTGGAACTCTGTAGATTTGCTAAATAGGCTCTAAATATCCATGCTTATTTCCAGTAATCGCTTCTTTAGCTCTGGTAAAACGTAAATTAGTATTCAACAGTGAGTACTCTAGTAGTATTGGGTAATTAGTTGTTTTACTTTGTGTTTTGTGGAGTATCTATAAAAATTGTATTTACTAATTTGTTAAAACAAAATCAGTCTTTGGAATAAGAATTGTTTTTAAACCCTTAATTTTACCCTAAAACAAAAACACATGTTCGGATTATTTAAGAAGAAATCAGCTTCAGAAAAACTTGAAATAAAATACCAAGAGCTGCTAAAAGAGGCGTACAAATTATCTACCACCAATAGAACCCAAAGCGATGCAAAAACATTTGAAGCTAATGAGGTGTTAAAGGAAATTGATCGTTTAAAGTCAGAGAGTTAGACGCGTTCTAAACCCCCATTTATATACAATTAGCATGGTTAAAAGAGTCCTCATTTTTTTAGCACTTAACTTTCTAGCTTTAGCTATAGGCGGATCTTTTACAGGTTCAGGAGTTTCTTCAGACTGGTATCAGAATTTAGACAAAGCACCATGGACACCACCAGGCTGGGTTTTTGGTGCAGCTTGGACCTCAATAATGGTTTGCTATGCTTTTTACATGGCCTACCTTTTATCTGAAACAGAGCATCGAAAGAAAATTATTTTTCTTTTTACTGCTCAGTGGGTCTTAAATGTATTGTGGAATCCTGTTTTCTTTTATTATAAAGAAATCTTAGCAGGTTTTGTTTCCATCTCCTTGCTTACCCTATTGATTGCTTATTTCCTTTTTAGGTTTAAAAAGGTGCTTAGGTTTAAAACACTATTTATAGCACCCTATTTTATTTGGCTTTTAATAGCAAGTTCACTCAACGCTTACATTTTATTTTACAATTAAATTATGCAAACGATTTCTATTTTTTGGTTCAGAAGAGATTTAAGGTTAGAAGACAACACCGCTTTAAATAAGGCATTACTTAATGGAGAACCCGTATTGCCTCTATTTATTTTTGACGAACAAATTCTAAGCGATTTGCCCAATGATGATCCTCGTGTTAATTTTATCTACGAAAATCTTCAGGTAATGAATGAGAAGCTTAGCTCTTACAACACTTCTATTCTTTGTTTAAAAGGAAACCCAATTGAAGTGTGGAAAGAGCTGGTGGAGTCTTACTCCATTAAAAGTGTATATGTAAATAAAGACTACGAGCCATACGCCCGAGACAGAGACCAAGAGATTGAAGCCCTTTTAGGTAAAAATGGTGTTTCGTTTTTCTCCTGTAAAGACCAGGTAATACATGAAGAGAACGAGGTGCTTAAAAAAGACAGCACTCCTTATACAGTATTTACCCCTTATAAAAATAAATGGTTGGAACTCTACAAACAAAAAGCCCCAGAGCATCTTGTATCGAATTCCAATTTTCATCAAAATAAAATCCCTTTTCCTAGCTTAGATGCATTAGGAATCGAAAAATCCAGTATTAAAGTACAAGAGTACAACCTATCTCAAATTTATAAATACTCCGAAATTAGAGATTTTCCTGCCGTAGATGCAACCAGTTACTTAAGCCCTCATTTACGTTTTGGAACCGTAAGTGTTCGAACCATAATTGCAGCGCTTAAATCTAGCGACGAGGTGTTTATGAGCGAGCTTATTTGGCGAGAATTCTTCATGCAAATTATATTTCATTTTCCTAAAGTAGTTACCGGGAATTTCAAATCAAAATACGATGGTATAGAATGGTTAAACAATCCAGAAGATTTTGCTAATTGGTGCAACGGAACTACTGGCTACCCAATGGTAGATGCTGGTATGCGCCAATTAAACAAAACAGGCTACATGCACAACCGTGTGCGAATGGTAACGGCCGGATTTTTATGCAAACATTTATTAATCGATTGGCGTCTTGGAGAAGCCTATTTTGCAAAAAAGTTGTTAGATTTTGAATTGTCTTCTAACAATGGAAACTGGCAATGGGCGGCGGGTACTGGCTGTGATTCTGCTCCTTATTTTAGAATATTTAATCCACTATCTCAATTTGAAAAGTTTGACAAAAGTAAAGCTTATGTTAAAAAGTGGATTCCTGAATTTGAGACAGATGCTTATCCTGCACCAATAGTAGAGCATAAGTATGCTCGCAATAGAGCCTTAGAAACCTATAAAAAGGGACTTGATGGCTAATACATAATACACATTAATAATACGACTAGATGAAAACAATAGTATTTAACACCAAAAGACTGTCCATAGGACAGATGAGTTTGGAAGATAAAGCTCAGTTTATAGAGTTGTTATCGGATCCGAAAATTTTAAAGCTTATTCCTCAAAAGGCGTTTAAATTGGACGAAATTATCTTAAAGTTCAACTCCTTTTTAAACAATCCAATAAACGTAAAAGACAGTCCAAAAAGTATTTGGGGTGTTTATGAGTTGCATAAAAAAGAGCTTATTGGCATCTGTGGTTTGCTCACCAATGATGAGAAAGACAGAGAACTGGCATACAGGCTAAGGCATAAGTATTGGAACAAAGGATACGGTTCTGAAATAGCAAAAGGCTTAATAGACTATAGTTTTGAGACACTTTCCTTAACTAAAATTACAGCAGATGTAAATGTTGAAAATACTGCCTCTGAAAAAATCCTCGAAAAATATTTAGTTCCTTACCGCGAATTTTATAATGAAAAAGATAAATGTACTGACAGACGTTACGTGCTTGAACTTAAAGCTAAAGTTATTTAAAAGTTTATTTGTTTAAAAAAGCCCCTTAATTGGAGCTTTTTTTTAGACAGTTCTTATGATGTTACATTGGGCTTTCGTAGCAGTTTATTGTTTTTTATATCGGGCCTTTTATTTTAGACTAAATACTTTCGGATTGTTTTTTTTAGCAAGAAAATTCCAACTTATCCCAATCGAATAAAGAGGCCTTTGGCTAAAATATTTATT
>CAWVTK010000017.1:0-19325 GCA_963933205.1 uncultured Flavobacteriales bacterium | reverse complement strand
AAGCCCCATCAAAAAATGATGGGGCTTGTTAATAAATACGCTACAACTATTAGGACAGCTCTTTAGCGTCTGCTACCTTTTGTTTGGTTAGGGCAAGGTCAATCACATCAATCATTTGAGAGACATAGGTAAACTTTAAGCCTTTTAAATAAGCGGGTTTAATTTCTAGTATGTCTTTTTCGTTTTCCTTGCAAAGAATAATTTCTTTAATACCGGCACGCTTGGCAGCGAGTATTTTTTCTTTTATCCCACCCACTGGAAGTACTTTTCCTCTCAGGGTAATTTCGCCACTCATGGCTAAACTTTTCTTTACTTTTTGCTGTGTAAACAAGGAGATTAAGGAGCTGAGCATGGTAATACCTGCCGAGGGGCCGTCTTTAGGAACGGCTCCTTCTGGAACGTGAATGTGAATGTCCCATTTGCTAAACACCTCTGGTTTTACACCAAATTTATTGTGGTTTGCCTTTATAAACTCTAAGGCTAAGGTGGCAGACTCTTTCATTACCTTACCTAAATTACCGGTAAGGGTTAGGCGTCCTTTACCAGGGCTAAGGCTAGATTCTATAAACAGAATACTTCCGCCAACCGAGGTCCATGCTAAACCAGTTACCACACCGGCAACGTCATTGTTTTGGTATTTGTCTTTGCTAAATCTTTGCGGACCTAAAATGTCAACAATTAAATTGTGGTCTAATTTAGGCTCGTATTCGTCTTCCATGGCAATACTTTTGGCTGCATAACGAACCAGTTTGGCTAGTTTCTTATCCAAACCACGAACTCCAGATTCGCTCGTATAGCCCTCTACTACTTGTTCGAACTCTTTTTTACCTAGATTTAAATGTTGTGCACTTAATCCGTGTTCGCGCAGTTGCTTGGGTAAGAGGTGTTTTTTTCCTATTTGCACCTTTTCTTCCATGGTATAGCCACTAATGTCTATAATTTCCATACGGTCTCTTAAAGCGGGTTGTATGGTGTTTAGAGAGTTGGCCGTGGCAATAAACATGACTTTAGAAAGGTCGTAGCCCATTTCTAAATAATTGTCGTGAAAGGTGGAGTTTTGTTCCGGGTCTAATACTTCTAATAAAGCCGAAGAGGGATCTCCTTGACTACCCAAAGCGAGTTTGTCTATTTCATCCAATACAAAAACAGGATTGGAGGTTCCAGCCTTTTTTATAGACTGTATTATTCTACCTGGCATGGCGCCAATGTAGGTTTTTCTGTGTCCTCTAATTTCCGACTCGTCTCTTAAGCCACCTAAACTCATGCGAATGTATTCTCTACCAAGTGCATTTGCCACAGATTTACCTAAAGAAGTTTTACCGACTCCAGGAGGTCCGTACAGGCATAAAATTGGAGATTTCATATCGCCTTTGAGTTTTAAAACAGCTAGGTGTTCTATAATTCGTTCTTTTACCTGCTCTAAACCATAATGGTCCTTGTCTAATACTCTTTCGGCGCGTTTTAAGTCAAATTTATCTTTGGAGTATTTTTCCCAAGGTAAATCTAAAACGGTTTCTAAATAATTTCTTTGAATGGAGTAATCGGGCACCTGCGGATTTAAGCGTTGCAACTTTTTTAGATCTTTCTCTACTTGTTTCGAAACTTCTTTAGACCACTTCTTTTTACTGGCACGCTTGCGCATTTCCTCAACTTCCTCGTAGTGAGAATTGCCTCCTAGCTCCTCTTGAATTTGCTTGAGTTGCTGGTTTAAAAAGTATTCTCTTTGTTGTTCGTCTAAATCTACACGTACTTTATTCTGAATTTCATTTTTCATTTGGATCATGTTAATTTCATGATTCAAATGAATTAGGGAAGTTCTGGTGCGCTCTTCTAAATTGGGCTGCTCTAATAATTTTTGCTTGTCCTTTACATCAATGTTCATGTTGGAAGCCACAAAATTGATTAAAAATGAATCGCTTTCTATATTTTTAATGGCAAAAGAAGCTTCCGAAGGAATGTTTGGAGACTCTTTAATAATTTGAAGGGCAACGTCTTTTACACTTTCCACTAAAGCGGCAAATTCCTTATCGCCTTTAGAGGGTTTAGTTTCTTGAAAAGAGGATGCTATTGCCTTAAAGTAGGGCGCTTCTTGTGTAAACTCCTGAATGTCAAAACGCTTTTGTCCCTGTATAATTACCGTGGTGTTTCCATCGGGCATTCTAAAGGTTCTTAAAATTTTAGCGAGTGTTCCGGTAACGTTTAGATCCTCAGATTTAGGGTCTTCAATTTTTGCGTCTTTTTGAGCAACAACCCCAATTATTTTATTGCCATCGTTGGCGTCTTTAATCAATTTAATGGACTTATCTCTACCTACCGTAATCGGAATAACCACGCCCGGAAAAAGCACGGTATTTCTTAGAGGTAATACGGCTATTTCATCTGGCATAGCTTCGGCGTTTAAGCGCTCTTCGTCCTCTTCAGTCATTAAGGGTATCAGCTCAGCTTCTTGATCTAAAACCTTTGAAAGTGAGTATTCGTCGAATATTTTTATTTTGGAATCCATAGTTTTTTTTTATTGTTGAGCTGTATTTTAAAATACAGCTAATCCATTGTGGGAACAAATGGCAAGTGTTGTGCCAAAAGAAATAGCTGACAAAAGGTCGTGCTTGAGTTTACGATTTGCGGTATTCTTCGGACAATTCGAAGACCTTTGTCAGTATTTGGCTTTCAATTTCGTCAAAGGAAATCCCTCTTCGCTGCATTACCTTTTCGGCAACTTCAAAAGCTTTGTTGGTGGTGTAGGTGCTTTGCCCTTGTGGCCCACCCCAAGAAAAAGAAGGAATGAAATTTCGAGGAAAACCAGCGCCAAATATGTTCGCACTAACGCCTACCACGGTACCGGTATTAAACATGGTGTTAATTCCACACTTTGAATGGTCGCCCATTACCAGTCCGCAAAATTGCAATCCAGTGGGTGTGAATCTATTGGAATTGTAGTTCCATAATTTTACCTCAGCGTAATTGTTTTTTAGATTTGAATTGTTAGAATCGGCGCCAATATTACACCATTCTCCTAAAACAGCATTTCCTAAAAAGCCGTCGTGTCCCTTATTAGAATAGCCAAATATAACTACGTTGTTAAGCTCTCCTCCTACTTTAGAATGGGGTCCAACCGTGGTGGGTCCGTAAATTTTTGCGCCTAATTTTGTGTGCGAAGATTCGCCTAAAGCAAAAGGTCCTCTAATAATTGAGCCTTCCATAACATGTGCGTTTTTTGCAATGTATACGGGACCAGCTTCGGCATTTATTATCGAACAAGAAAGCACTGCTCCTTCTTCGATAAAAAGGTTTTCTTTGCCCAGTATGGTGTTGCTTGAATGGGCTTGTTGAGAAACCCTCCCTTTGGTTAATAAATCGAAATCTGCTTGTAATTCAAATCCATTTTTGCTAAAAATATCCCAAACATTTAAAATATGCGTAAAGGGTATTTCAGTATACGATTTCTTACACTCAATGGAATCTTGGAAGTCGCCAGATCTAAAAGCAATGAGTTGCTCGGCATCGTCAAACAAACTTTCGTTTGTATTTAGAGCAATAATGGCGTTTATAAGAGCTTCGTTTGGGCAAACAGAGGCGTTAATCCAATACTGATCTTCTAAGACCTCGCAAGGATATTTAGCTTGCAGGTAGTCTTCTGTAAGAAAGCCTCCAAAAACAAAGTCTGCAGGCATTCGCTTTGCCCATTTTTCTGTAATGGTTAAAATACCCACTCTAAATTCTGCTACAGGACGCGTGTATGCTAATGGAAGCAAATTGGACCTGTGTTCGTCGTCGAATAATAAATACCTCATAATCCTGTCTTAAGAGAGCAATATAAGCTTTCTAAGTTCTTAAAAAAAAGTTGTAAATGTAAAAAGAGCTCTGAATTACAGAGCTCTTTTTAAAATACGTTCGCATATTATTCTTACTTAGCAAGCTTCGAATAACGGCTTTTAAATTTATCAATACGACCTGCAGTATCAACCAATTTCATTTTACCTGTGTAAAATGGGTGAGATGCATTTGTAATTTCACGTTTTATTAATGGATACTCAGTTCCATCAATTGTGATGGTGTCTTTTGTATCTGCACAAGATTTAGTGATAAAAGTTTCGCCAATAGACATATCTTTTACTGCAACTAATCTGTAATTCTCTGGATGTATTCCCGTTTTCATCTTGTTCTGTATTTATTTCGGACTGCAAATGTAAGCAATTAAACAAAAAAGAAAAATCCAAATCGATTTTTTTCAAAATAAATTTGTTTTCAATTCGTTTTGTATCTTCGCAGCGCAAATATAAGCAATATGAAAGCATTATTTAGAACATTCGTTCTAACAATTATTATTTTATCTGCTTGCCGTAAACCCGACACTTACTTTGAGGGTACTGCGAGCTTGAGATTTTCTGTAGACACACTGGTATTTGACACCGTATTTACTACTATTGGAAGCATTACCAAAAGAATTAAAGTATACAATGATTTGAGTGATGATGTTTTGATTGATGAAATTCGTTTAGCAAAGTCGGGCAATACTCCGTACAGGTTAAATATAGACGGGGCTCAAACTGATATAGCTACTCAAGTATTGCTGAGGTCTAAAGACAGTTTGCATATTTTTGTAGAGGCAACCATAGATCCGAACGATACAAACGAGGCCTTAATTAGAACCGACTCTATCGTGTTTTCTACCAACGGAAGGCGTCAAGATGTAGATTTGGTTGCCTGGGGACAGGATGCTAATTTTTACTACAACAGCCCTAATGATTATGTTGTTTTTGAAAATGAAGCAGGTGAATACGACACTTTATTTTATTACAGTATTTCTACACCAACAGTTTGGACCAATGAAAAACCACATGTAATTTACGACTTGGTTGTAGTTGAAAATGGTGCTTCCTTAGAAATTATGGAAGGGGCTCAGGTTTATTTGCACAACAACGCTAACCTAATAATTGGAGAAGTATGGAACGATGCAGGGGATGTTGCAAACAAAAGCAGTTTAAAAATATTTGGAAACACTTTAAATCCTGTACAAATAGCTTCCGATAGGTTAGATGAATATTACAAAGACTTACCTGGGCAATGGGGCAGAATTTGGCTCACTGCAAATAGTGCGCAAAACCAAATTGAAAATGCAATTATTAAAAACGGAACTATTGGTTTACAGGTTGATACTTTGGCCAATTCTTTTGAACCCGCCCTGCGCTTAGAAAATACAATTATTGCAAACAACAGCAGTTACGGACTCCTAGCCTACGCAAGTAATGTAGAGGCTTTTAACTGCCAAATAAGCGACAATGGAGTGCACGATTTGTATCTTTTTGGAGGCGGAAGCTACCGCTTTAGTCAATGTACGTTTGCCAATTACAGCTCTGGACACCAAGCCCCATCTATTCGTATGAGTAACTATTACGAAGATCTGAATGGCAATGAGATACTGAGACCCATGCAGCGCGCAGATTTTGAAAACTGCATTGTTTACGGAAGAGTACAAAGTGAATTGGGTATCGAGCAAACAGAAGAAGCGCTTTTTAATTACTCTTTTAACAATTGCTTACTAAAGCTAAAAGAAAACGACTTTGACCTTTCGAACAGCGCACATTTTAGCGCTAACATTTACAATGAAAGTCCGAACTTTGTGCAAACCATGGACGCCTATGAATACAATTACAATTTAGACACCCTATCCCCTGCTCAAAATTCTGCGGCGGGTAATATAGCATTGCAATTTCCTTACGACTTACTAGGCAACTCAAGACTTAGTGATACTGGTCCAGACATTGGTGCTTATGAGCGACTCGAATAAATCATTAACCAAAATTTATAAATAATCCATAATATGAAACAATTTTTAAAGTACACTTTCGCTTCTGCCTTAGGCTTAGTTTTAGCGCTAGTATTCGTAATATCCATAATCGGAATAGCTGTATCGAGCGGAGAATCAGAAGAGGTTAAAATTACCGAATCTCACATTTTAAAACTGAAGCTTAGTGGGAACATACAGGATCGTGTGGCAGAGAACCCTCTTGATGTATACAAAGAGCTTATGGGAGGTGGTCAGGCATCCTTAGGCTTAAACACTCTTTTAGCGAATATAAAGAAGGCTAAAACGGATGTTAATATTTCGGGAATTCATCTAGAAGTGGGCTATCTATATGCAGGTTTTGCATCGCTCGATGAAATTAGAAACGCCTTAACGGACTTTAAAGAGTCTGGTAAATTTATTACAGCATACTCGGAAGTTTACAGCCAAAAAGCATACTACCTAGCCTCTGTAGCAACTAGTCTTTGTATTTATCCAGAAGGAGCCTTAGAGTTGATAGGACTGAACAGTACGGTTTCCTTTTACACCGATGCTCTAAAAAAAATTGGGATTGAACCACAAATAATTCGTCACGGAAAATTTAAGGCTGCTGTAGAGCCCTTTATGCTCAAAGAAATGAGTGCTTCTAATCGCGAGCAGGTAGAAGTTTATATGGGATCGATTTGGGATCAGTTTTTAACCAATGTTTCAAAAGAACGCGGTTTCACCAAAGATAGGTTGAATGCAGTAGTTGACAACTTTGAGGTTAAAACTCCAGCAGATGCTAAACAACTAGGTTTGGTAGACGAGTTGTTTTATAAAGACCAGCTTCAAAACCACCTAAGTGAGCTGATGCAAGTAGAATCTTTTGAAGATATAAACTTCATCGGTATCAAAAAATACCAGCGGGTTAAAAATGAAAACGCAAGAACCAAATTTAAAAAAGATAAAATTGCAGTAATTTATGCGCAAGGAGAAATACAAAGTGGTAAGGGACAGGAAACGGTTATTGGTTCCGAACGAATTTCAAAAGCGATTAGAAAAGCCCGCTTAGATGCCAAGGTAAAAGCAATTGTTTTACGTGTAAACTCTCCTGGAGGAAGCGCATTAGCCTCCGATGTTATTTGGAGAGAAATGCGCTTAGCAAAAGCAGAAAAACCCGTGGTTGTATCTATGGGCGATGTAGCTGCTTCTGGCGGCTATTATATTGCCTGCGATGCAGATAAAATTTATGCATCACCCACCACAATAACTGGATCTATTGGCGTATTTGGGGTTTTAATGAGTTTAGAAGAACTGTACACCGATAAATTAGGCATTACCTTTGATCAGGTTAAAACAAATAAATTTGCCGACTTGGGCACCAATACGCGCCCGTTAAGTGAAGAAGAATACACTATTATTCAGCAAAGTGTTGTAGCGGTTTACGATACCTTTACCTCTAAAGTAGCCCAGGGCAGAAAAATGACTCAAGCCGATGTGGACTCTATAGGTCAGGGTAGAGTTTGGAGCGGCGTAAATGCCTTAAACCTTAACCTTATTGATGAATTTGGTGGCTTACAAAAAGCTATTGAAGGAGCAGCCGAATTAGCAGAACTGGAAGAGTACAGACTTTTTGAACTTCCAGAATTACAAGATCCACTGGAGTTGTTGTTGGAAGAATTTGGTGGTGAGTTTGAAGCAAGACTACTCAAGAATAAACTCGGTGAGGAGTACAAGCATTACAAGGCTCTTAACAACATAAGACATCTAAATGGCATACAAGCTAGAATGCCTTACCAGTTTACTATAGAATAGAACTAAACAGAATAAAAAAAGCCCCAGAATACAGTCGTATTCTGGGGCTTTTTGTTTGGTAAAAACTAGCGTTTCTTAATCGATTTTAAATACATGCGCTCCACCTTTTCTCTGGCCCATGGAGTGGTTCGTAAAAACTTTAGGCTGGATTTAAAGGTAGGATTGTTTAAAAAGCAATTTATATTTAGCCTTTCGCCCATTTCTTCCCATCCAAATTTGTCTTCAAGATGTTCTAAAATCTCAACCAACTTAATGCCATGTAATGGATTGTTAGGTTGGTTCTCTAGGTTGTTTTCTTTTTCCATAGTAAAAGGTAGCCCCCAAATACTCGGGGGCTTATTAACTATCCTAAAAACGGATATCTGTAATCTGATGCAGGAATAAATGTCTCTTTAATGGTTCTAGGAGAAACCCAACGCAATAAATTTAAAGACGAACCTGCCTTATCGTTTGTACCTGATGAACGACCTCCACCGAAAGGTTGCTGAGAAACAACGGCTCCTGTTGGCTTGTCGTTGATGTAGAAATTACCGGCACAATTTTTAAGTTTTTCTGTAGCCAATTCAATCGCGTATCTATCGTTAGAGAAAACGGCTCCAGTTAAAGCGTATTCTGAAGTAGTATCTACTAAATCTAAGGTTGCTTCAAAATCATTTTCGTTGTATACATAAATCGTAATTACAGGCCCAAACAATTCTGTTTCCATGGTAGTATAACGAGGTGTTTTAGCTAAAATAACGGTAGGTTCGATAAAAAAACCAACCGACTTATCGTAGGAACCACCAGCAATAATTTCGGCGTCAGCATCTGCCTTAGCTCGGTCTATGTATGAGGTTATTTTATCGAAGGAAGCTTCGTGTATAACCGCATTTACGTAATTACTCAAGTCAGACGGATCGCCCATTTTAATTGAGTTTACATCATCGATGATGTAGCTTTTTACAGCATCCCATAAATTAGAAGGAACGTAGGCACGAGAGGCAGCAGAGCATTTTTGTCCCTGAAACTCAAAAGCTCCCCGAACAATAGCCGTAGCAACTTGTTTCGCATCCGAAGATTTATGAACCATTATAAAATCTTTACCACCAGTTTCGCCAACAATACGCGGATAGGTTTTGTAATGATGTATGTTATTTCCTATTTGTTTCCATAAATTTTTAAACACATTTGTAGAGCCGGTAAAATGCAATCCTGCAAAATCAGAACTGGCAAAAACCTCATCAGAAATGGCTACTGGATCTCCGTAAATTACATTGATAACTCCATCGGGTAAACCTGCAGCTTTAAATAGATCTACAATTACCTGAGCAGAATATACTTGGGCATCGGATGGTTTCCAAACAATTGTATTTCCCATCATGGCAGGAGCTGCACATAAATTGGCTGCAATTGATGTAAAGTTAAAAGGTGTTATTGCATAAATAAATCCTTCTAGTGGACGAAACTCCATACGATTCCAAACACCCTCTGCAGATTCTGGTTGTTCCATGAAAATCTCAGTCATGTATTGCACGTTAAAGCGCAAAAAGTCTATCAACTCGCAAGAAGCATCAATTTCTGCTTGATGTACGTTTTTAGACTGAGCTACCATGGTAGCGGCATTCATACGCGCACGAAATGGACCTGCAAGTAAATCTGCTGCTTTTAAAAATATAGATGCTCTGTGCTCCCATTTCATGTTTGCCCAATCTTCTTTGGCAGCTAAAGCAGCCGCAATAGCTTTTTTAGCATGACTTGCATCCCCTTTATGGTAATTCCCAACTATGTGTTGGTGTTTATGTGGAGGTGTCATTGGAGCAAGGTCGTTTGTACGGACTTCCTCAGAACCAATATACATGGGTATATCAATTACTTCTGACATCATTTTTGCGTAAGCTGCTGTGGTTGCAATTCGCTCGTTAGAACCTGGTGCAAACGACTGTACTGGCTCGCATGAAGCGATTGGTACCTGAAAAAACCCTTTCCCCATTGTATGTATTGTTAAATGTTAGTCTTAAATTATGTTCTGCAAAAATAACAAACCATTTTTAAATACGATAAAGGAAGCATGGAGTTTCTGCCAAGAGAGCTAAGCTTAAGTTTTTTTAACCTTTAACTAACGTAAATTAACGGCTAAAGCTCTTTGGATTGATACCTTTATAAAATGAAATTATACCAAGCAATTTTTGTTTTAACGCTGCTAATTACAAATAAAATAGTAGCTCAAAAAACAACTGAAACTGTAAGAGGCTATGTACTTAGTGCTGTAAATGAAAAGAATATTGAAGGAGTTCACATTCAAAATGTAAATTCGAAGGCCGGTACCATTAGCACAAAAGTTGGCTATTTTGAAATTGAAGGAAAGCCAACAGACCTGGTTCGTTTTAGTTGTATCTCCTTTGAGACCAATTACTTTACTATTGCAGAACTCGTTTTGAATACCACAATTCAATTAAAAAAAACAAGTATTAAATTAGATGAAATACTACTAAAACCCAAAACATGGCAGCAGTTTAAACTGGAGTTTGTTCAAAAAAAATTAGCAGACGAAGAGAGTGCCGAAATTAGCCTTGCTGGAGCGAAGCAGTACAAAGGGCCCAAAAAAATGTTTAAGCCAAATCTTGTTAGTGCTATAATTAATCCAATAAGTACTACGTATTATATACTTAATAAAAAGTCCAGACAAAAAAGAAAAACAAAGCGGTATCAGAAAATTATTCAAAATTCTTACCTTATTGAAGATTAATTAGTGTGAAAGTTTTTAAACATAATTTTTTATTACTAGGTTTGCATTAAGTGTATGTATAAATACAAAATTTACTAATTTATTTATTAAATAGCCCCACATTATGTCAGTTAAAACCCACGTTTATATAGACGGTTCATGGATGTTTCACAACAAAAAGTATCTTATTGATGCCTACGGCGAAGAAGACTACGATGTTGATTACAAGAAGATTCCATTAATTATTCAAGAGCATTTACTAAACAATTTAACAATTGATGTTGATATTGTACGTACTTACTTTTATGGTACAATGCCAGTAAATAAACCCGAATTTTCGCCCAATAAGCAAAAGGCATTTTATAAGTACTTAAAAGAAGAGTGCTATTTTGTAACCGACGTTTTTGAAGTTGATTACCAAGACGATGAATTAGCAAAGCCTCAAACCAATGCTTTACCAGTTGCACTTGCATCCTCTTTACTTTACAACGCGGGCTTAAATACCTCTTACGATATTGCCGCAATTGCACTTGGCGATCCAGATTACGTTTCTATGATTAAAAGAGCACGTATGTTAGGTAAGCGTATTTTACTTATAGGTATTAAGAACACTCCAGATACACGCTTAAGAACTCGTACCGCTTTATTAGACTACCCTGTTTTGTATTTAGACGATCATTTAGAGACTTTAAAACTAGACAGACACGAACATTACAGACAGTGTATGAGTTGTAGTACCGAGGAAATGACCAATTGGCACGGTACCGACTTTTACTGCTCTAATTGTAGAGAAAACGACACAAGAGCTCAATTAAGAACTTGTAATAACTGTAATAAAGAAGAAGAGACTACCTGGTCTGAACCTTATTACTACTGTTTTGATTGTAGAGAATCTTACCGAAAAAGCCAGAATACATTTAACATGTAAACCTGCTATAGCGCTAAGCTAAAAAAAAGCCCATTTCAATTGAAATGGGCTTTTTTTTTTGCTGCTAACAACTAATTATTTAGCTTAAAATGTTTTTCGGCCATTTCCATAACCTCATCGCCAATTGCTAAACATGCAGTTGCTGCAGGAGAAGGTGCATTTAATACATGTATACTTCTGTCTTTGTACTCAATTTTAAAATCGTCTAACACCTCGCCATTGTCGCCTAAGGCCATAGCGCGCACACCAGAACGGCCAGACTTTATGTCTTCCATAGTTAAACTCGGACACATGCGCTGTAATTGTTTTAAAAATAAACGTTTTGAAAAAGCACGTTTGTACTCTTCTAAACCAAAACGCCAATGCTTAAAAAACAGCTTCCAAGTCCCTTTGTAAACTAAAGCCTCTAACGTATCCACAAAGTTAAAATCAAATTTACCATAGCCTTCACGTTTAAAAGTAAATACTGCGTTAGGTCCACACTCGGTAGTCCCATCTGTCATTCGAGTAAAGTGCACACCTAAAAAAGGGAATTCTGGATTGGGTACCGGATAAACTAAGTTCCTTATCTTTTTCAAACCTTGTTCGGTTAAGTCATAGTAATCGCCTCTAAAACCTATGATTCGCATATCTAGATTCACCTTATCTTTTCGGGCGAGTCTGTCTGAATGCAAACCGGCACAAAACACTAAAAATCGCGAATTATAGGTTCCTAAACTCGTGTGTACTTTACTTAGCTCAGCTTTCGTAACGGCTGTTACTTCACATTGGGTAATGATGTCAGAGTCTGGATTAATTTCTTTAATCAACTCTGCCAGTTTATTTGTTACAGCTCTAAAATCAATGATACCAGATTCGGGAACCCATAAAGCTTTAATGCCATCTATGTATGGCTCTATTTCTTTAATCCTTTTACGATCGATGATTTCAATTCCTTTGAGTCCGTTTAGAAAACCGTTTTCTCTAATTTTATCTAAACGAGGTAGTTCATCTTCGGTGGTTGCCACTACAATTTTACCACATACATCGTAATCGATGTTGTGTTTTTTTGCAAAAGCAACAATTTGCTTACGCCCGTTTACACAGTTTTTAGCCCTAAAGGAACCCGGCCTGTAATAAAGTCCAGAATGAATAACTCCAGAATTGCGGCCTGTTTGATGAAAAGCTAAACAGGTTTCTTTCTCTAAAACAGCTATTTTTAATTTGGGATGTTTTACTTGAAGCTTATAAGCTGAGGCTAACCCAACAATTCCGCCACCTACTATGGTTATGTCGTAAACTTTTTGTGTTGGCATGAAAATATTTTTTGTAAAAATACAAAGCCCGTTTTAATAAACGTAAAAATTAAAAAATTAAAAAGTCTTAAACTGAAACTTTTAAAGGCTGGTTAATCGGGAATTAAGAATGAAAATGAATATATTTGCAATTCAAATAATAACAAACTTAATAAATACATTAAAATGGCAGTATTAGTAGGTAGAAAAGCACCACAATTTTCAGCTAAAGCAGTTGTAAATGGAACTTCTGTAGAAGCAGATTTTTCTTTAGAGCAATACATCGGTAAAAAGAATGTCGTTTTATTCTTCTACCCTAAAGATTTTACTTTTGTTTGCCCAACAGAATTACACGCTTTTCAAGAAAATTTAGCAGAATTTGAAAACAGAAACACTGCAGTTGTAGGTGTTTCAACAGATACAGAAATGTCTCACTGGGGATGGTTGCAAATGGAAAAAGCTCAGGGTGGTATTAAAGGAATTACTTATCCTTTAGTAGCGGACACAAATAAAACTATTTCTAAAAACTTTGATGTTTTAACTGGTGATTACTTCATCAACGAAAACGAGGAGTTAGAAGCTGATGCAGAATTAGTTGCTTACCGTGGATTGTTTTTGATCGACAAAAATGGAGTGGTACAACACCAATTGGTAAACAACCTTCCACTGGGAAGAAATGTTGACGAAGCGATACGTATGGTAGATGCTCTAACTTTTGTAGAAGAGAATGGAGAGGTTTGCCCAGCTAATTGGGTGAAAGGTAAGGAAGCAATGAAGCCTTCGCATGAAGGAACGGCTGATTATCTTGCAAAAAACTAAGCTGTTAAGCTCGTATAACAAAAAAGCCCAACTCTGTGAGTTGGGCTTTTTTGTTTCTAACTTCTTAATCCAAAAATAGCCGAGCCTACCCGAATCATTGTACTACCCATTTCAATTGCCAAAGCGTAATCGTTGCTCATCCCCATGGAAACAATGCTCAAGTTGTTGTTCGCATCACTTTGTTCTAACGCAAATTCTTTTAGGCCTCGAAATTCTTTTCGTACTAGTGTTTCGCTTGTACTGTTGGAAGCCATACCCATAAACCCGACAATTCGTATGTTATTAAACTCCTTAGCGGCACTTAAAACATCTAGCGCATCCATTGGGTCTAAACCAAATTTAGTTTCCTCTTGCGCTATATAAATTTGTAGTAAGCAATCAATGGTTCTGTTATGCTGGGCTGCACGTTTGTTAATTTCCTTTAGTAATTTTAAGGAGTCAACCCCATGGATTAAGGATACAAATGAGGCGATGTACTTTACTTTATTTGTTTGTAAATGACCAATCATGTGCCACTTAATGTCTTGTGGAAGGATTTCGGCTTTTGCAGCCATGTCTTGTACTTTGTTTTCTCCAAAAACACGCTGTCCTGCTTTGTAGGCCTGCATAATGTCTGAGTTTGGTTTTGTTTTTGAAACAGCTACCAAAGTAACATCCAACGGAATACTTGCTGTAATTTTGTTTAAGTTTTCTGCAATCACTTTATAAAACTAGTTAAAATTATTTTTGTTGTTTTTTAAATGTCCTTTAAACGCATCCATACTTCTATAAACTCCAAGAACAGAACCAACAAACCAGTCGAAAATTCTTGTGGGTAGTAAGCCCTTAATAAGAGTAAGTGCGTTTACCATAAATGGTTTTCTAACGAATAACTTATTCTGCTCAATTCCCTTTAAAATCGCTACTACAACTGGCTCGGGTTTTAGGAGTGGCAGTAAAAGCGGAGATCGAACTCCCTGGAACATACCGGTATCAATATAACCTGTGGTTACTGTGGTAACATGAAGGTTTCGTTTTAACGATTCTAGTTCTATTCTTAAAGATTCGGACCAGCCTAAAACAGCCCATTTTGAGCCGGCGTAAACAGACATGTTGGGATTGGACATCATTCCTGCAGCAGAGGATATGTTTACAATATGACCTTGTTTTTGAGCGATCATGTCGGGTAAAAAAGCTCTGGTTACCTGCATAACTCCTTCTACATTAAGTTGAATTGTTTTTGTTATATCGGTTTGGTTTTGCAAATGAAAAGGCATTCCTGTTACAATTGCAGCATTGTTTATAAGTAGGTCAACAGGGCCGTCTTGCAAAACCTTTTCTGCAGATGCAAGTATTTGATCTACGCTAGAAACATCAACAAGATAGGGAGAAACCTTATAGTTTAGGGCTCTAAATTCGCGGGTACATGTTTCGAGGGCATCTTTATTTACATCCCAAATAATTAAATCGGAAGCACCTTTTTGTAAACAGGAAGCGCCCATCAATTTCCCAATACCTAAAGCACCTCCGGTGATTAAAACTCTTTTTCCAGTTATTTTAGTCATCGTTGAGCTGATAAATCGTTAAGCCACTTCTAAGCTTGGGTTCAATATAGGTGCTTTTTGGAGGCATAATTTTCTCTTGGTCTGCCACCTGCTTCAATTGTTCAAATGTTATCGGTTTTAAAGCGAAGGCTACACTGAAATTCCCAGAATCTACTGCACGCTCTAAGCCTATTAATCCTTGTTTTCCATCTAAAAACCCAATTCGTTTATCGTTTCTAATATCTTCAATTCCATGAATCGGATTCAAAATGTTTTTGGATAAAATTGCTGGGTCTAGATGCTCCACACAATCCTTAGCATCAAAAGTGTTTTTTATAGCTACTAAGCTGTACCAGGTCTTGTTTAAATACATACAAATCTCGTCCTTTTCTTTGGGCTTACGAGACTTTTTTAAGGCTTTCAATGTATAAACTTTAGCAACGGATGCTAAATAATCGTCGGTAGAGAAACCGTTTAAATCTGTTATTAGTCGATTAAAGTCGCAGATAGAAAGCTGCTCATCGTCAATTAAAAAAGACATGAAATAATTATACGTTTCCGTTCCATCAGTACGAATACTTGCAGCTCTTCTTTTCTTGCAATACAAGGCAGAGGAAGCAGAACGATGATGGCCGTCTGCAATATAAACACTGTCTACAGTTTCAAATATACCTTGTAGTTCTTTAATATCAGCCGATTTATCAATAAGCCAAAGTTTGTGTAAAACCTTGTTTGTACTCGTAAATTCGTATTCCGAACGTTCTTTCATGTACAAATCTATAAGCTCATTTACTCGTGGAACTCTAGAGTATGAAAGCAAAACAGGTTCGGCATTAAAACCCGTAGACTCTAAATAATTAGAAAACATTTCTTCGCGCTTAGCAATTGTTTGCTCGTGTATTTTTATACCACCGTTCAAATAATCATCTACCGACGAGGCTGCAATAATACCCGTATATGAAGTACCTTCTTTTACTTGTTGGTAAATGTATAAACAGGCTTTAGTATCAGTAAGAAAAACTCCTTGTTGGCAAAAAGTCTCGTATGTATTTTTAACCATCTTAAACTTTTGAGCGCCATCTAACAAACGGCTGTTAGAAGAGTACTCGGGGTTAATGATGTGCAAAAAAGTATAGGGATTGTTTAGCAGCTTCTCGCGAAGCGTATTTTCCGAGTAGGATAAATAAGAACGAGATGCTACTAGAGCAGCTTTATCTCGGGTAGGACGAACCGCCTTAAATGCTTTAATTTTTGCCATTATAACTAATTTGGAGTAAATGTATACATTGCTAAGAATTGAGCAAAAAAAAAGGCACCAAAATGGTGCCTTTATCTTTATTTTCTAGCAAACTAGATTCTTCTTTCTTTAATACGAGCTTTCTTACCAGTAAGTGCTCTAAGGTAAAAGATACGAGCTCTACGAACCATCCCTCTTTTGTTTACTTCTATTTTCTCTAAAATTGGAGAGTTTACAGGAAAGATACGCTCTACCCCAATACTGTTAGCACCAATTTTACGAATAGTAAAGGTTTCTGTAATTCCAGCACCACGACGTTGCAATACAACACCTTTAAAGAACTGAGTACGCTCTTTCTCGCCTTCTTTAATTTTATAATATACCGTTACTGTATCTCCTGCACCAAAGGCTGGGAAATCATTTTTCGGTACGAATTCGTCTTGTACAAATTTTACTAAGTCCATTTTTTTTGTTTTTTAAACCCAACATCCACGTTTTACGCCAGCGGTTGAATAGTTAGAATTTAAGGATGCAATATTACGAAATAAATTTTGTAACTATTAATTCTGAATGTTTAATTTACAATTTTTACCCCAGTCCAATTAAAACGAATCTAACAAGTCTGGACGAAGGTCTTGAGTGCGCTTTAAAGCCTGGTTATGTCTCCAATCTTCAATTTTTTGCGCATGTCCAGAAAGCAATATTTCTGGCACTACACGCCCACGCCATTCCGAGGGCCGCGTATAAACAGGTGGCGCCAACAAGCCGTCCTGAAAGGAATCGGTTAATGCAGAAGTTTCGTCGCCTAAAACACCGGGCAATAAACGAATAACAGCATCGCATAACATGGCGGCCGGCAACTCTCCTCCGGAAAGCACAAAGTCTCCTATAGAAATTTCACGGGTAATGTATTCTTCTCGAATTCGATGATCAATGCCTTTGTAATGCCCACACAGAATTATAACATTAGTCAATGTCGATAAATGATTTGCAACTCCTTGATTAAAATGAACACCATCGGGTGTCATGTAAATAATCTCCTGGTAGGTTCTTTCTGATTTCAAAAGATCAATAATCTTAGCAATTGGCTGCACGGTCATGACCATTCCAGCGCCCCCACCAAATTGAGTGTCGTCTACTCTACGATGTTTGTCTTCCGAATAATTTCGTAGTTGATGAAAGACGACTTCTATCAATTTTTTATCGATAGCTCGACTCAAAATTGAAGCGGAAAAAGGGCTTTCTAAAAGCTCTGGATGCAGGGTAATAATGTCAATTCTCATCCTACAAAAATACATATAATTTAAATGGTTCTTGTGCAGAGTTTCAAGAGTTACTTAAGCCAGTATAAGGAGGCTTGTTTAGACAAAAACCTTACATGACACGATGTCATAAAACAACAACAAACTATTTAAATTCAGTAAATTAAAGCTATTACTTAAACCACAAGTTCATCCTTTATTGTGCACAATAAAACGATTACAATAAGAGAATATTATTTACTAAATATACTCTAAACAGTAAAAGAGCTCATTAAAAACATCCAATTATCGGTTAAATTATTCAGAGGTTTGAGCAAAAAAAAAATCCTAAACGGCTAATTTAGATGGATGAAAAACCAAACAATAACAGTGCGATAAAGGCGCTTGTTATTCCTCAAAAAAGTGTAATTTAGTATGCATGCTTAACAATAAAAATCATGACAAATACAGCTAAAAAAAGTGCATCTCTATGCACATTATTAAACATCAAGTATCCAATAATAATGGCACCAATGTTCTTGGTTTCAAATGAAGATATGTTGGTAGAAGCAATTAAATCTGGAATAACTGGATGTGTTCCGGCTTTAAATTACCGAACGGATGCAAAATTTAGAGAAGCACTAAATTCTATTCGCAGTAGAGTAAATGGTCCTATTGGAGTAAATTTGATTGTAAACAAATCGAATATAAAGTTTAAGCAGCAACTTAAAACATGCGTAGACTTAAAGGTTGCCTATATCATAACCTCGCTTGGAAGTCCGGAAAAAACAATTGAGGCTTGTAAACCTCATGGCATAAAAGTTTTTTGTGATGTGGTAGACGCTAAGTATGCAAAAAAAGTAGAAGAATTGGGTTGCGATGCAGTAATTGCAGTAAATAAGGAAGCAGGAGGACATTGTGGTCCAAGTCCAGCCCACCAATTAATTCCAGAACTAGTAGCCCAATGCAGTATACCCGTAATTTCTGCAGGAGGGGTTTCTAACGGACATCAAATGAGAGAAATGCTAGCACTTGGCGCCTGTGGCATCTCAATGGGAAGTCCGTTTATAGCAACAAAAGAAGCAACTGTTTCGGATGCCTATAAGCAAGCAATTGTAGATTATGGAGCCAAAGACATTGTTTTAAGTGAAAAACTTTCGGGCTCGCCTTGCACTGTAATTAATACGCCTTATGTTCAAAAAGTAGGAACAAAACGAAATTTTATTGAAAGTTTTTTAAGTAAAAATAAAAAACTTAAAAAATTTATTAAAATGCTCACATTCTACAAAGGAACAAAAGCTTTAGAAAAAGCTGCTTTTAGTACAACCTATGATACCGTATGGTGTGCTGGCCCATCTATAGAAGGCGTGCATTCTATTAGACCCGTAGCTCAAGTTGTTAAAGAGCTTGTCGAAGAATTTGAGAATTAGATTCTGTGCCATCTAAATGGGAATCAAATTTGATTTCGCCTTACAACGAAGACTAAAATTCTTTACTTTGCACAAAATTTAAACTATGGCCGCTAAAAATGATGCAGAAGTATTTTTTTCTAAAGTATTGGAGTGTTTTAAGCTAGACTCATTTAAAGCTCAAACCAGCATGGACATGCTCCTAATAGTACATGCAGATTGGTACAATTACTTGTTAGAAACTAAAGAATTTGGAATTTTAAAAGATATTGACCACTTTGATTTCTTTGTGTGCACAACCTCTAAATCGGGCATTGCTTTTAAGGGAGCTTTAAATAAAGAAGAAATAGATAGAATAAATGAGTTTGAACGTCTTTACAAATCTTTCTTTGAATTGGATATGAACGCGCAAGGAGATGTGCTAAAATCCTTCTTTCCAGAATAATCTTATCGCAAAGTTTACAATGAACAATTTAAATAATGTTAAACTTAGTTTAAAATGTTTTAGTGTACTCAAAACATTTTAATTTTGCTGGGATAAAATATAATTATGAAACACCTTTTTACCATTTTAGCACTCTTTATTTGCAATGCCTCTTATGCGCAGG
>CAWVTK010000016.1:0-20394 GCA_963933205.1 uncultured Flavobacteriales bacterium | reverse complement strand
ACCACGATAAGAACTTTGTAGCCAAAGGAGAAGTTATTGTTTTTGATGGATTTCTGAAAGTTTATTTAGAGGGTAATGACGAAGAAAACGAAGAGGAACAAGATGGAATGCTTCCGAAATTGGAAGTTGGCGAAAGTATAGCTTACAAATCAATTAGTTCTAGAGAACGTTTTACTCAAGCTCCTGCTCGTTTTACAGAAGCAAGTTTAGTTAAAAAACTCGAAGAGCTTGGTATCGGTCGTCCTTCTACCTATGCACCCACCATTTCTACGGTTCAGCGCAGAGGTTATGTTGAAAAAGGCGAAGACGAAGGAACTCTTCGTTCTTACCATTTCGTAGAACTGGCTAACTCTATTATTGAGACAAAAGTGCTCCAGGAAAAAGCAGGTTCCAAGAAAGGGAAATTATGCCCTACAGATATAGGAATGGTTGTAAACGATTTTTTGGTATCTAACTTTAATGCTATTTTAGATTACCACTTTACAGCAAACGTAGAAGAAGAGTTTGATGAGATTGCTGCAGGAGACAAGGAGTGGAATAAAATGCTTCTCGATTTTTACGGCGATTTTCATGCTAAAGTTGAAGATGTAAAAGAAAATGCCGACAGAGCCGTTGGAGAACGTCTTTTAGGTATAGACCCTGGTACTGGTATAAATATTTATGTGCGTATTGGACGTTACGGACCAATGGCACAGCTGGGTGAAGGCTCTGAGGAGGAAAAGCCTAAGTTTGCGAGTCTTTTAAAAGGGCAGTCTATAGAGTCCATTACCTTAAACGAAGCGATTGATTTGTTTAAGCTGCCGCGCCAAGTGGGGCAGTTTGAAGAAAAGGTGGTAACGGTTGCAATAGGACGATTTGGCCCTTATGTTCGTCACGACAGCAAGTTTGTATCATTAGGAGAATACGATCCGATGACTATAGAGCTAGACATTTGTATTGAGCTGATTGAAGCAAAACGAAAATCAGATGCCGAAAAACACATCAATACTTTTGATAAAGAAGAACCAACCATACAGGTACTTCATGGTAGATGGGGTCCTTATATAAAAGTTGAGAAAACCAATTATAAAATTCCAAAAGACGTTGAAGCCGAAAGTTTAGATCGAGCTCAATGTTTGGTTATAATGGAAAATCAACCAAAGAAAAAAGGTAAGGCTAAACCAAGCATAAAAGCTAAAGCCAAACCAAAGGCAAAGGCAAAGGCAAAACCAAAAGCGAAGACAAAGCCAAAAGCCAAAACAACAGTAAAAAAGAAATAATCCAAAAGAGTCTTCACTAATGTGAGGACTCTTTTGTTTAAGCAAGATGTCATCCATGAGGTGTAAAGTACAAATAGATCAAAAACACATAAAAGGAGCGCTTCGTATTCCTGGATCTAAAAGTATTTCTAATAGATTGCTAATTATTCAGGCACTTCAGGCTGTAAATGTTTCTTTGCAGAATGGTTCGAACTCTAAAGATACCCTAGCATTACAAAACGCTTTAAGAAGCAATAGTTTAGTAAAAGATATTGGTCTTGCAGGTACGGCCATGCGTTTTTTAACCGCTTTTTATGCAATTCAAAACACCGAAATTGTACTGACAGGTGCGGCTAGAATGAAAGAGAGACCTATAAACGACTTGGTGGAAGCCTTACGCGTTTTGGGCGCAGACATTACGTATTTAGAAAAGGAGGGTTTCCCTCCTTTGCAAATTCGAGGAAAAACCTTAAGCGGTGGTTGTTTATCTATAAAAGCATCTATATCTAGTCAATTTATTTCTGCAATACTTCTAATAGCCCCTTATTTAAAAAAGGGAATTCAATTGGAATTAATAGGCGAGGTTCTATCAAAGCCTTATATAGAAATGACTTTAAGTTTGATGAAGCAACAGGGCGTAAATTCTACTTGGATTGGAAATAAGATTTCAGTTTTACCCGGCGTTTATTCGAATCAAATTACAGAAGTGGAGTCTGACTGGTCCTCTATTTCATACTTGTTTGAAGTTTTAGCCCTAAGCGATTCTGGAGAAATAAGCGTTTCTCAAGTACTGGAAAACTCTACCCAAGGGGATTCTATAATCATGGAGTTATACCAGTCGTTTGGTATACGATCTCGGATAGATAACAAGGTTTTAACGCTTCGTAAAATACCTGGATTTGAATTGCCAAAATTTTTAGAATTTGATTGCAAAGCTACACCAGACTTAGCTCAAACTATTGCCGTAACTGCATGTGGTTTGGGGGTTTGTGTTAAAATTACTGGATTATTCAATTTGCCATTAAAAGAAACCGATCGTTTACAGGCCTTACAAAATGAATTGGTCAAGTGTGGAGCCGAAGTTTTAATTACGAATAACCATACCTTACATATTGATCCTTTGAGCGTTTTTCCTTGCATCGATTTAGAATTTAAAACCTACCAAGATCATAGAATGGCTATGAGTTTAGCACCATTAGCATTAAAGGCTAAGTCGGTGCTCATCCACAACTCTGAGGTCGTAAATAAATCGTACAAATCTTACTGGGAAGATTTGCAAAAACTATCATTTAATTTAATTTTGCATTAAATTAAAAATCGATAGTTATGAATTTTAACGACATACTCACAGTAACTCTTACACTCTTTGCTGTAATAGATGTTTTGGGCTCTATTCCAATTATACTTGGCTTAAAAGCAAAAACTGGGTATATTCAATCCGAAAAGGCAACTTTAGTGGCGGGTATAATAATGGTTTTGTTTCTTTTTTTAGGAGAACAAATCTTAAACCTAATTGGCATCGATGTGGCTTCTTTTGCTTTAGCTGGTGCTTTTATTATTTTTCTACTTGCTTTAGAAATGATCCTAAACATCGAATTGTTTAAATCTGATGAAAACGACACTTCGGGATCTATTGTTCCCATTGCATTTCCTCTAATTGCAGGCTCAGGTACCCTAACCACAATTATTTCATTGCGTTCTTCTTATTCTATTAATAACATTATTGTTGGCGTGCTCATAAATTTATTTTTTGTGTATTTAGTTCTAAAGTCTACAGGAAAAATTGAACGTCTTTTGGGTAAGGGAGGAATAAATGTGTTACGTAGAGTGTTTGGGATTATCCTTTTAGCGATTGCGATTAAATTGACAAAAATTCACATTTCGTTCTAATCTCTTCGGTTCCATTTTAAATACACGGCAAAATCTAACTTTTTATTGTTAGCTATACGTTCGTTTCCTGTACCAATTTCTGCTCTATCCACATAATTTAAAACAAGGGCCTGGAGGCCTATTTTTAGGTCTTTACGCATTTTCTTTTGCAGCGAAATACTTAATGTGCTTCCTCTACCACTTAAAAAACGGGCGTTATAGCTTCCAAAAAAATGTGGGGCTTGCCAATAAATAGATTCGTTATGCGTATAAAAGTAACAGTTCGAAAAACTGAGTTTCTCTAATTTACTTTTGCTCGTCCAGTATAAATTAAATTGCAAACTGGAGTTTACTTCCGCTTTTTCTAGTGTGCAATAAAGTTTGGTATCCCACCTAAGTTGCGTGTTTTGAATTTGCTGATAAAGTATGCGAACTTTTTGTGTTTTTTCACGCTCTTTTAGCTGCTTGAGTTGGTATTGACAAACAAATTTATTGTGCTCTGTTGTTTTGAGTAGTTCACCTAAAATTTTACGACCTTTTTCATAAGGAACATCCTCGAGTTTAAGTTGTTTTGACTCAAAAGTATCGAATGCTAGTTTGAGGGTCCATCTGTTTGTTAGTGAGGACTGAAAAGCATAATAAAACCCAGTTTCATACCCATTGCTAAAGCTTGTGTAATCTGAGTTGAACTCATTAATCATATTTGATTCCCTCGTTCTAAATTGCACCGTTAAAAAACTGCTGTTACCCAAACTAATATTTAATTTTTGAATGTTTGCCCAAGCCTTTAAATCTTGGCATGCAGTTTCGCTAACGAATTCTAGATTGTAGTAGTTTTTTGAAAGATAGAAGCTTTGTAAAAAAAGGGCTTCCTCTTTATACAAACTTGATTTGTATACAATTCCTGCCCATGCGAAATTGCTATTTCGATGCTCTTTTCGAAGATGAATGCCTACTAAGTGTCTGGAAATAGTCTTGTACTTCTCAATTTCAGTATTTGTTCTAAATTGTCCGGTATTATCGTAAGTATTTAGTCCATTAGCTTTTGTTGCCGAGGCAAATAAATCCATTGTAATCTGCTTGTATTCCCATGTACTAGCAATACCCTCAAAGTAGTTATACTCTTTTGGACTTAAGCTCGATTTAACTACCACACCTTTGTTGTAGCTCAAAAAATAAGGATTGTTTATTCGATAGGCTGTTCCGAATAGAATTCCTTCTCCAAGGCTTATGTCGTATTTTCCAAAAGTAATTTTACGAAGTTTGCTTAAGCCACTAAATTCCACACTCCAGCTCAAATTATTAATCCCTTTATTTTTGTAATACATGGGCTCGCCAATATCTTTTTCTAGAGCTAACCCAATCTTCCACTTACTGTTTAGTTCTGTTCTATATCTTAAATGCGTTTTAATGGCAGTTCCAATATATTTCTTTTCGAGCACCCCTAATCTCTGTGGTGTTTGAAACTGTAAACCGGCATAAAAATTTGTTTTCCGTTTTCTATTTGTTTCATCGGCAATTAAGGTAGTTGTAATAAAGGGCCTAATTCTTCTAAGGCTTTCCAATTCAATATCTAAAGTTTGTAATTGATATATGGAGTTAACTCTATTCTGAGCACAAAACGTTCTTATTAGCTTGAGTTCTTCATCTGTTAATAGATTTAGTGTTGACAACAGATTTACATGTGTGCGGTTGTTTAAATTAAGCGGTGTTTGTTGATAGTATTCCCAAACTTCAAATAATTCGGTTACATCAATATGCTCTATAGTACTTTCTACATATTGCCATTGTTTAGTAAAATTTTGCGCGAAACTAACCTGAAAAGCAAAAACACATACCAGTACTGTACAATAAATTGAATTCTTCATTTTTTTGGTGTGTATACAATACATATTCCCAGGGCATTGGTGTAGCTGTACTTTATGTATTGGCTGTAAAACTCAAAGTTTTTTAATTTATAACCCAATCCATAACCATATTCCATTGGTTTTACTCTTTGAGAGAGTATTAAGCTCACACGTGTTTTATAACAATATTTAATTCTGTGCAGTAGGTTTAATCCCGATTGAAGAGATTCCTCAAAGCGTATTTCTGAAGTTAAATTATTGGTCCATAAATACATTGAGCTAATTATAAATTGACTCTCCAAATCATTTTCTATATAGGAGGCGTTTAAAGGGTTTTCCAGTAATAGTCTAAGAATGTAGCGCTTTCTTCTTATGCCAAATCCTAGGTCAAAACTTACTGTACTTAAGTTTTCAAGCTCATAAATATTCAGATAGTTGTAGCTTAATCGTACACCAAGCTCTATAGATTTACTTAGCTTTTTAGCAGTAGATATTTTAAATGATGTTTCTTGAAATTTATTATATCCGTATTGATATAGGGAAGTTTTATACACATTATTTTTTATTCTAAACACATAACCAAGCTCTCTTTCGTACAGCCCAATTTCTTGATTTAACGTCGTGTTATTTAGATAGTATGTTGGTGTATTTAAATCATATAATATACTTGGATTTAAATACCGGTCTAAAAAAAAGTAATTGTTTTGTGCGTAAATACTTGCACTAAAACACAGCATAAAAAGTGTAATTAGTTTCATTAGAGTATTGAATTAGTAGACACTATTTTAAAGAAGTATCTTAGGATTATTTCATTAGATAAATAAATTTACAAAAATTAATTCGAACAATCTACTTCACTTTTTTCATCTTCCTTATATTGTTGCCATGAATATAGCCGACTATTTTACACCTTATATCCCAAATCCTTCTCATCAAATTAATGAGAAGTTAGGGGCAGTTATCCAACAATATATAAACATTGAAGTACCTGATTTAAACGCTTATGATGTTTTTATTATGGGAGTTCCTGATGGGCGTCTATCTAGCGATAATGAAGGCTGTGCTTTAGCTCCGAACGAAATTAGAAATCAACTGTACGATTTGTATAAAGGTGATTGGACTTTGAAATTACTTGATTTAGGTGATTTAAAAATTGGCCGTACGCCAGAGGACACGTATAGTGCGTTAAAAACCATCAGTCAATTTTTTGCTCATAAGAGTACCCCCTTGATAGTATTAGGGGGTGGGCATGATTTAATTACGCCTTTATTTCAAGGTTATTCCAGCTTAGGTAAGCCTTTAAGTTTTGCTTCTGCTGATGCTTATCTAGATTTTCAAGACCATGATGCGTATAACTCTCGTTCATTTTTATCCAAATTAGTTTCCTCCTCTTCATCTCTTTTGTCAAAGTATACTTTGTTTGCATACCAAAGCTACCTGTGTGCTCCAATGGAAGTTAGCTTACTCAAGAATATGGATTTTAACCTTATTCGATTAGGTGTATTCAATAAGGATTACTCTGAACTAGAACCTTACCTTAGAGATTTAGACCATTTAAGCATCGATTTGTCTGTTATGAGAGCTTCGGATGCTCCAGCAACTCCCTATTCGTCTCCTAATGGAATCTCTGCAGAAGCTATATGTTCACTATTGAGGTATGCAGGAATGAGCCAAGGAATTAAAAGCGTTCTGTTTGCAGAGTTAAACCCAAGTTTGGATAAAAAGAGTCAAAGCGCTAAAGTCTATGCTCAAGCTATTTGGTACTTTATGGAAGGCTTAGAATTGAGATACGACGACTTCCCTGATTTAAATTCAGAAAACCACAAAAAATTTCATGTCAATGCAGGTCTTTCTGAATTGATTTTTTACAAAAGTCATTCCTCTGGAAGATGGTGGGTTGAGTTAATAAACCCAGGCAACACATCCGTTATTTCTCTGCTCGCTTGCTCTGTAAACGACTATAATAAAGCGCTTGAGGGACTAATTTCAGATAGACTATTAACGCATCTAAAATTTTAGAAGTTGGCATAGGATTTGCAAATTTTGAATCCTTTAATAATGAGTGTTTGAAGGTTGTATTCTTAAATCAATTAGATTTTGATTTTTTTTCTATCTTTAGCCCTCCCAATTTAGGTGCCACGATCAGATTATGCATTGTATGAAAAAGTTTTTAGTACTGTTTTTTGTATTACTAAGTGGTTTAGCTAAAGCACAGCAAGACCCTCAGTTTTCACTGAACATGTTTAATATATATTCGGTAAACCCTGCTTTTTCGGGGAGTTACGACCAGTTTAACGCTTTGGCTATTCATCGTAGCCAGTGGGCTGGTTTTGAGAATGGAGCACCCACAACGCAACACGTTAGTATAGAGGCGCCTGTTTATTTTTTACACGGGGGTGCTGGCGTAAGTCTTTTAAACGATAAAATTGGTAATGATTACACCAGAAGCGTTAGTTTTTCTTACGCTTACCAAACCAAGATCTCAAAAAAATCTGAATTAGGTATTGGACTTAGCATAGGTTTTATTGATGTTGGGGTAGAAGGAGAATGGAGAGCACCAGATGGAACTGCAGGAGGAAACGATCCTTTAATACCCGTAAGTGGAACCAACGATGTAGTACCAGATTTAGGTTTAGGTTTGTACTACAGAATAAAAGACCTTTATGTAGGTTATTCTGTAACTCATTTAAATGAGCCAACGGCTGTTTATGGTGAGAGTGAACGAACTTTTAATTTTAAGAAACACCACTATTTAACTTTAGGTTGGACAAACGTGGTTTCGAGAGAACTTACCTTACGTCCTTCAATGCACGTAAAAACAGATCAAGTCTCTACTCAAATAGATTTTAATCTAAACGCCAACTACGGAGAAAGTCTTTGGGGTGGCCTTACTTATAGATTAGACGACGCACTAGTTTTAATTGCAGGTTATAATATCAATAAAAACCTTAAATTTGGCTATGCATATGATATTACCACCTCAGATCTAAAATCTGAGTCTAGTGGCTCGCATGAGATCTTGTTACGCTATTCATTCAAAATGCATCCGAGAGGTAAAATTCCGACGCATTATAGAAATATTAGATACAATTAATTTAATTACTTTATTTAAGTAAACTGTAGGAAAAACAACAAAAATGAGAAAGTTACTTTTAATTGGTGCATTAGCAGCTGCTGCGTTAAGTAGTTGTGGTACTTCATCTAGAGGAGAGCTAGTTGGTGTTCAGGAATTAATCGAGTTCTATCCTTCCGATCCTTATGGAATGGTTATTATAGAACGAGGTACTTTTACCATGGGTGCAAACGACGGAGACGTGCCATACGCTCATACAAGCCCAAAGAAATTAGTTACTATGCATGCTTTTCACATGGATCAAACTGAAATCACAAATAATGAGTATCGGCAGTTTGTTCACTGGGTTAGAGATTCTATCGCTAGAACTTTACTTGCCGAAGCAATGGTTGAGGGTTACGAGTATATAGAAGAAACTGCAGATGGAGAGTTTTTAGATAATCCATATTTAAACTGGAATACACCTTTAAATTGGGGAGATAATGATGAGGAAATTCAACTCGTACTCGAAGAAATGTACCTACCCTTGGAGGATCGAATTATGGGACATAAAGAATTTGATACTCGATCTTGGAACCACAGTTATACTTGGGTAGATAAATCTCCAGCGGCACAAAAGTCAAATAGATTTGATCCAGTAACCAAAACCTACAGAGAAGGATTTTCTCGTCAAGATTTAGTTCACGAAGATAATGTATATGTGTATCCAGATACTCTTGCTTGGATGCACGATTTCTCTTACACTTTTAACGAGCCTATGTTCGATACCTACTTTTGGCATCCAGCTTATGGAGAGTACCCGGTAACGGGTGTTAATTGGGAACAAGCAACTGCTTTCTGTAATTGGAGAACAAACATGCGTTTGGAACAATTATCAAAATACCAACAGCAATACGAAACTGAATTCCGCTTACCTACAGAAGCTGAATGGGAGTATGCTGCTCGTGGTGGTAAAGTTAATCAAATGTACCCGTGGGGAGGGCCTTACTCTCGTAACAGTAAAGGATGCTTACTCGCAAACTTTAAACCTGTTAGAGGTGACTATATCGCCGATGGATATGCATTTACATCACCTTCGAAATCCTACTGGCCAAACGATTATGGTCTTTATAATATGTCTGGTAATGTTTCAGAGTGGAGCTCTACACCGTTTGAGCCATCTGCTTCTTTATTCGTATCCGATATGAATCCTTATTATACTTATGATGCAGACGAGAATGCACATCCTATGTTAAAAAGAAAGGTAGTAAAGGGTGGCTCTTGGAAAGATGTAGGCGCTTTTTTACAAGTTGCTGCTAAAGATTACGAATACCAAGACACTTCTAAATGTTACATTGGTTTCCGTTGTGTTAAAACTTATGCAGCTGTAGAAACAATTGACTTTGGATATTAATTAAGAACAACTTACAAAACAAAACGATATGGATTTTTTAGAATCAAAAAGAGGCAAGAATTTCATGGCAAAACTCTACGGTATTGGAGCAGCCGTAGTAATTTTAGGTGCTTTATTTAAAATTCAGCACTGGACTTTCGCCGATGAAATGTTGATTGTAGGTTTAGGAACAGAAGCAATTATTTTCTTCTTCTCCGCATTTGAAAAGCCACATGCAGAACACGACTGGTCTCTTGTTTATCCAGAATTAGCAGGAATGAATGATGAGCAAAGTCCAGTTAGAGAACTAGACAATATGCTGGAAAAAGCAAAAGTTGATGGCGATTTAATCAAAAGTTTAGGCGAAGGATTACAAAAAGTAAATCAGGCTGCTAACGGAATTGGATCTGTTGTAGACATTGCAGACAGTACAAAAGAATACAGTGTGCAAGTTTCTGCTGCTGCCAAAAAATTAGCAAACATCAACTCTTTGTACGAAGCACAAATTACCTCTTCTGCTGAGCAAACAGAGGCTACTCGCAGAATGGCTGCCAACATGACTTCTTCTCTTGACAACGCAGAACAAATGAAAGTTGAATTGGAGATGTTAAGCACCAACTTAAATGCATTAAACGGCGTTTACGGAAACATGCTCAATGCAATGAATTACAATAAATAAACTGTTATTAATTCTTAAGAAATAGAAAGTATGGCAGGAGGTAATTTATCACCAAGGCAAAAAATGATTAACATGATGTATCTCGTGTTAACTGCATTACTTGCCCTTAATGTATCTAAGGACATCTTAAAAGCCTTTCAGAAAGTTGAAGGTTCTTTAAGTACAGCCGTAGAAAATATTGCTGTTCAGAATAATTTAATGTATTCTGAGTTCCAAAAAGCGGCAGATAATAATCCAATAAAAGTTGGAGCATGGAAAGACCTCGCTTTTAACATAAAAGACGATGCGTCTGAACTAAGACAGTATATTGGAGATTTAAAAGACACCCTGATTTTAAGAACCGGTGGTTATGATGAAGAAGGTGCTTTAGTTGGTATGGACAACTTGGAAAAAGTTGCCAACGAAATGCTTAAAAAGCCGCAAAAAGGGGCTTTGTTAAAGGCAGAAATTCAAGCATACAAAGAGTACATGTTAAACATTAAAGGCGTTTCTGATAATACAGATTTAACTGCATTAATCGAAAACACTTTTGTGTTAGATGATATATCCAAAACAGAAACTTGGGAGAAAGACAGATTTGATCATTACCCTTTAATCGCTGTACTTACCTTTTTAACTCAATTACAAGGTGATGTCGTTAATATCGAATCTAAAGTTGTTGATTACTTAAGAAGCAATATTGGGGCAGACGACATGAAATTCTCTACGGTTGCTGCGCAAGTTATTTCTCCAAAGAATTACGTAATGGAAGGCGATAGTTTTAAAGCGTCAATTTCTATTGCAGCCTACGATGATACCCAAACACCGATTATTATAGTAACCGATGTATTTATAAACGATACTTTGCCAGACTTTAGTAAGGCCGATACGATTCCTGTAGCCTTAGATGGTCGCGGAATGTATAGTATTCCTGCACGAGGTATAGGCGTTCAAAAAAGAGCTGCAAAAATATTTTTAACAACCGAAAGTGGTGTTAAGGAATATACAGAAATATTCGAATACCAGGTAGCAAAGCCAATGGCGGTTGTTTCTCCTACTAAAATGAATGTTTTTTACAGAGGTGTTCCAAATCCTATTGAAGTATCCGTGCCAGGTTATTCTCCTGAAGATTTATCTGTTTCTGGATCTAATGTTACTTTAAAAAGAATTAAGCCAGGCCAGTACGAAGCAACTGTTCGAGATAAGGCTAAGGGAGATGCAAAAATCACTGTAAAAGCAAACAACAGAACTATTGGCAAACCAATAGAATTTAGACTTAAAAGAATTCCATCGCCTACCGCAAGTATTAACGGTAAAAAAGAAGGTGTAATGTCTAAAGGAAAACTTAGTAAAGCACAAGGAATTGCAGCTTCACTAACTAACTTCCCTTTCGATTTAAAATATACGGTAGAGTCTTACGATGTTCGTTTAACAGACGGAGAGTATACCAAAACAATAAAAGTAAAAGGGAACAAATTTACGACAGAAGTTAAAGAAAAAATCTTAAAACTTAAGCCCGGTTCCGACATCTCATTTACTAACATTAGGGCTAAGGGTCCTGATGGACGTAAGCCTTGTGGTGCAATAATTTTGACAGTACAGTAATTTAAATACGCAACAATCATGAAAATATTTAAGGTTGCCTTTACAGGATTAGTCGTTTTAGCAAGTTCTTTCGGATTTGCTCAAACAAATGTTTTGGAGTATAATTCTAATGCAACTCCTTTAGACGGTCATGCTTTTGTTAAGCATCACGACTACCAAAACAGAGTGTTAGATTACCCTTTCGTTAGAGAAGATGACATTCTTTGGTCTAAAACCTACATACAACGTTTGGATTTAAGACAAAGAAAAAACCATCCCTTATACTTTCCTACTTATCCTGTTAAAACAGGTGGAGGTGAAGTAAGAATGAACCTAGCAGACAATATTCTAAAAGCTGTAATGGAAGATCAATCTTTAACAGCTTATGTGGATGAGTATTTCGACGAAGTAGTTACTGTAGAGAAGATACAGAAAATGCTTTTTGCTATCGATACTGTTGAGTATGAAGACATCGATACTGGTGAGCTCGTGAATGAGGTAGATACCATTCGAGTAGAAAGTAAAGATATTAAGGAGTATTTAATTATTGAAGACCGGTTTTTCGATAAGAAAAGATCTGTAATAGATGTTCGTATTTTAGGTTTGTGCCCAGTGGCAGAAATCATGAACAAGGAAACTCTTGAGGTTGAAAAAGTAAAACTATTTTGGATTTGGCTTCCTGAAGCTCGTCAATTATTAGCAAATGCTTCTGTATTTAACACGAATAACAATATAGAAAGACTAACCTATGATGAGTTCTTACACAAGCGCTTATTTGCTTCTGTAATTACAAAAGAAACTAATTTATACGACCGTGCTATTTTCGAATATAAGAAAGATAGAATGCATCAGCTTCTCGAAGCCGAACGTATCAAAAATGACATCAGAAACCTAGAGTCTGATCTTTGGGAATACTAAAATATTCTTTTACCACAGTTTATTAAAGCTCCTTTTGGGAGCTTTTTTCTTATGAAACAATTCGATTACATACTCGTTGGACAAGGTCTAGCTGGAACCCTTCTTTCGTACCGACTTCAAAAGTTAGGTAAAACGGTTTTAGTTGTAGACAAGTTTAGAGAACACACCTCCACTAAGGTTGCTTTTGGAGTTTACAATCCTATGGTTCTTAAGCGTTTTACAGCTTGTTGGCAGATTGAGCAACAAATACAACCCCTGTATGATTTTTTAGATGAATTTGAATCAGAGTTTCAAGTTAGCATTCATCAAACCACTAAACTTTGGCGTTTGTTTAACTCCGTAAAAGAACAAAACCTTTGGTTGGAAAAGTCAGGTAAGTCTAATTTACAAGAATACATGAGTCCAACTTTTACCGCCAATCCCTACACACTTATAAATGCTGATTTAGGTTTCGGAGAGGTAAAACATTCTGGCCGGGTAATCCTTCCACTATTAATTTCTACTTACAGAGCTTATCTAAGCAGTAAATCGAGCTTATTAAATGAAGATTTCGAGTATTCTGAACTAGAAATTAAACCTGATATAATTCATTATAAGAGTTATTCTTCTGCAAAAATAGTGTTTTGCGAGGGCCACCGAATGACCTTAAACCCGTACTTTAATTACCTGCCATTAATGAGAACTAAGGGCGAAATACTTACCCTTAGAATTAAAAACTTAAACCTTAGCGAGCATATTAAAAGTAGTATTTCTATTTTACCTCTCGGAAACGATCTGTACAAAATTGGTGCAACCTTTAATTGGGATGAGAAAGACGAAATATGTACAGAAACTGCTAAGCTTGACTTATTGAAGAAACTTGAGTCTATTTGTAATGTGCCGGTAGAAGTAGTAAAGCACGAAGCAGGACTTAGGCCAACCGTAAAAGACCGCAGAGCACTTATTGGAACACATCCAATTCATAAAAATATGTTTGTTTTTAATGGCTTAGGCACAAGAGGATTATTATTAGCACCTCTATTTTCTACTCAATTTGCAAACCATTTAGAGCAGGGAACTCCTCTAGATCCAGAAGTTAATATTATCCGTTATAAAGAAGCGTACCCATGCTAACATTACAAAATATAGGCGTTCAATTTGGTGGTGAAGTCCTTTTTCAGGACATGAACTTTATGGTAAATAAAGGAGATCGGGTTGGTCTGGTTGGTAAAAATGGTGCAGGTAAATCTACCTTACTTAAAATAATTTTCTACCAAAAAGGCTTTACCAGCGGATCGGTGAGTTTGCAAAAGGAAAAGAACATTGGCTACCTTTCTCAAGACATCGATTTTGAATCGGGCTGCACCGTTTTAGAGGAAGCAGAAAAAGCTTTTCCTAGAATCAAATACCTACAGAAAGAACTTGTTACCATACAAGAAGAACTCATTTCTCGAACCGATTATGAATCGAACTCGTATTTAGATGTAATTAATAAGTCTACCGATTACGAACACGAATTAAACTTAATTGGTGGTTACACTTTTCATTCTAACATCGAGAAAGTTTTATACGGACTTGGGTTTAAATCGGAGGATTTACCATGTAAAACCGAAACATTTAGTGGCGGATGGCGCATGCGGATTGAATTGGCTAAGGTGCTTCTTAGTAATCCTGATATACTTTTGTTAGATGAGCCAACCAATCACCTGGATATCGAATCCATTTTATGGCTAGAAAACTTTCTCAAATCTTATCAGGGTGCCGTACTTTTAGTGTCTCACGATAGAGCTTTTTTAGATCAAGTTACCAATAGAACCATAGAAATTGCCAACGCAAAGGTTTACGATTACAAAGCACCGTACACAAAGTACTTACTTTTAAGAGCCGAGCGTATAGAACAACAATTATCGGTACAAAAAAACCAAGAAAAGGAAATTAAAAGAACCGAGGATTTAATAGATAAGTTTCGGTACAAAGCAAGTAAGGCGTCCTTTGCTCAGAGTTTAATTAAAAAACTCGACAAAATGGATCGTATTGAAGTAGACAATAACTCGATTAAGAAAATGAATTTCTCGTTTCCAGAGTCTGGAGCCTCCGGGAAAGTAGTTTTAGAGATTGAAAATTTAACGAAAGCCTACGAAGACAAAAAGATTATTTCAGGTTTAAATATGCAAATTGATCGGGGCGATCAGCTTGCACTCGTGGGTCAGAACGGACAAGGTAAAACCACTCTTTTAAAATGCATTCTTAGCGATACTAAGTTTTTAGGGCAAATTAAACAAGGTCATAATGTGGATTTGAGTTATTTTGCTCAAAACCAAGCAGAACTTTTGGAACCTCATAAAACCGTACTGCAAGTAATTGAAGATGTAGCCGACGACAAACTTCGGTCTCGCTCCAGAGACATGCTAGGCTCCTTTTTATTTTCTGGAGAAGATGTAGATAAAAAAGTAAGCGTGCTTTCTGGTGGAGAACGCTCTAGATTGGCCTTGTGTAAAATGCTGCTTCAAAGCTCAAATTTATTGGTTTTAGATGAGCCAACCAATCATTTAGACATGACGTCCAAGGAAGTTCTAAAGGCCGCTCTAAAAGCCTACAAAGGAACCTTAATAATTGTATCGCACGATCGTGATTTCCTAGCCGGTTTAACCAATAAAGTTGTGGAGTTTAGAGATGGGTACATTAAAACCCACATTGGAGACATTAACGACTATTTAAGCTTTAGAAAGATCGAATCTATGCGTGAGCTTGAAAAGAAAAGTAAAGTTATTGAAAAGCCTGTAAAAGTCCCTTTAGGAAAACAAGAGCGTAAGGATTTGGATAAAGAAATTAAACAGCAATCCAATCAATTGTCTAAGGTAGAAAGAAAAATTTCTGACTTAGAAGCTTTAATTGCTCAAGCAGATACCGATTTGTCTAATCCGGATAAGAGTGCAGCCTTGCTAGCCGATGAGGCATTCTTTAAAGAGTACCAATTCAACAAAGATTCTTTGGAAGAATGTATGGAGAAATGGGCTGAATTAGAAGACAAGCTTGAACAGCTCACAGCAAAAAGAGTTTAACTAAAAAGGCACCTTTCGGTGCCTTTTTTTAGTTTACTTTTTTCTCTACGCTTGCATCACTATACAAGTAAATGAGCGTTGTACCTTTTATACAGTCTTCAGGATTTACCTGTTGCCCTAAAAGGTTTACTACCCGAACCAAACTTCTTACATCATTTGGATGCTGATCTATAGGCATTTCTAAAACCCATTCAGGAACGGTAGGGTTAATGTAAATTCTTTCTCCCTGCGTGTCCGGATAAAAATACCCCTCAAAAGCTTGGTCTATTTTAAGTTGATAACCTTGTCCGGGAATTAAATCTCCTATACCGTTAAATCCAAATTCTGGCCAATATACCTGAGCATTGTTGTTTTTTAGAATAGAAATATAGTCAGAAATATCGGCAAATGTTGCAACTACATCTTGGCTATTTCGTTTTGTATACCCAATGGTATTCCATCCCTCGATAAGGTCAATAAGAATAGGAGCTTCTAATTCAACAATCTCATTAAGGTAATTTTCTTCGAGTACTCCGAAGTTTGAGATTGTAGTATTTAGTAGGTTTTGAGCATCCAAGGCTGCTTGACTTGCAGCAGCCATAGTTTCATTTAATTCCGTTGCAGCGTTATCGGCTTCCAATTCGGCAGCTTCTATAGTAGCGTTTAGTAGGTTTTGAGCAGTAGTAGCCGCTTGACTTGCAGCAGCCATAGTTTCATTTAATTCCGTTGCAGCGTTATCGGCTTCCAATTCGGCAGCTTCTATAGTAGCGTTTAGTAGGTTTTGAGCAGTAGTAGCCGCTTGACTTGCAGCAGCCATAGAAGCCTCTAAAGACATTTGAAGTGAATTGGTTACTTCAATTTCTGATAGATAAGCATTTTCCCATGTAGTGTTACAAGATCCCTCTAGAGTACACGATGCATTTGCATCGAATTCTAAATAATTGTTGTCTGTACACCCGGGAGAACCCATACAAGTTCCATCGTCTTCTTCAGCGTTTTCGTTGTAGTTACAATAGCTAGGGTTCATACATCCATAAATGGTAACGTTAAAATCGAACTCATTAATAACAGAAAAACTATTGGTTACGTATCCTGTAAATTCTGGGTTTGGATTAAATGCCAGTACATTTCCAGAGGCTGTCATCACAGCAAACAGCACATCTGTTTCGTTTGCAGTAAGTCCTTCAGCTTCGGGAGTAGTAGAGTCATCACCCCAAATAGCTAAGCTGAAAAATCCATCTTGAAAATCAGACAAGCCTACACATTCAAATGCGTTTCCATCGTTGTTTAAATCAGAAAAGGCAGCAATCACACTTCCTTCTAATCCTATGCTATTGTTTAGATTAATACCTAGAGTCATATTAGATCCGGTATTAAACGGTTCCACAAAAAATGTGGACTCTATTCCAAGGTCTGATGTAGTTTTAGTACAAGAACCATCGTCGCAACCCGCAACATAAGCTTGTTGGTAGTATTCTATAAAGCTATCGTTTGTACAACCTGGTTGTGTACACGTTCCGTCATCATTTGTTGCGTATTCAGAATAGTTACAAGCACTTTGATCAGTACAACCATTTAAATAACAGGAACCATCGTCGTTGGTAGCTTGTGCGTTAAAATTCTCTGCCCAAGGAGCGGTACAGCCAAACATACAATTAATGCTTAGGCTTGCACTTGATGGTTGAACAGCCAAGGAGTTTGTTGCATAATTAATCGAAACAGGCATTTCTACATCGTATATATCTACGCCGTTAACCAACTGAAAACTTATAAGTTCATTGGCAGCTGCACCATCGGGCTCTGGAGTTTGAGTGTCATCACCCCAAACAGCAATTGTAATTTGGCTTAATCCAAACATCATTTGAGAACCGATTACAACTCCTTCCGAAGAGAGCGCTACTAAATAAGAATTTTCGTCTGTAGCATTCAATGAGCTCATTAATGCCGGTGTAAGCATTACAGTCATGTTGGAACCCGTATTTCCTGAAAAGGAACTTGGTAAAACACACTGAGCCAAAGAGGCTATAGATAATGAGATGGAAAATAAAGAAGTTAATAATGCTTTCATTTTAGGGGGCTTAAAGTTTTACAATAGGCTAAATATACTAAAATTGAAACCAATTTTACTACTTGTTTTACCATTAATACTTTCTGTTGGAATGTGTTGAGCTATTTACGTGTAGATAAAATAATAAGAGAAGTACAAATAAATAGAGCATTCTTAAGTTTATTAGACCTAATACAATTGAACTTTTCAGTTGTTTTTTTCTTCACATCTCCTTTGTAATTTCTATTATGTAAACCGCCCCTAGGATAGATTTTTTTTTAAAACTGGGCATAAAAAAAGCGGCTAATGCCGCTTTTTTTATTTTTTTCTGAAATAGATCCGAATTGGAACTCCATGTAAATCATACATATCTCTCATTTTATTTTCAATAAACCTTTTGTAAGGATCTTTTACATACTGAGGAAGGTTACAGAAAAAGGCAAAAGAAGGAACCATGGTAGGTATTTGTGTAATGTACTTTATTTTTACATACTTTCCTTTGTATGCTGGTGGTGGAGTAACTTCTGTTATAGGTAAGAAACGGTTGTTTAATTCTGAGGTCGAAATTTTGGTATGCTTTCTTCCGTTTACCTCTACGGCCATTTCTATAGCTTTAAAAATACGTTGTTTGGTAGTTGCCGATATAAAGATGATTGGATAATCAGTAAAGGGCGCAGTTTTAGCGTAAATCATTTTACGGTAATGCTCCATGGTCATGGTTTCTTTGTTTTCAACCAAGTCCCATTTATTAACCAAAACTAGAATTCCTTTGTGGTTTTTTTCTGCTAGATGAAAAATGTTTAAGTCTTGTGCATCAAACCCTATAGTTGCATCTACCATTACAATACATACATCACTATGCTCTATGGCACGTATGGTTCTCATAACAGAGTAAAACTCAATATTTTCGTGTACACGAGCTTTCTTTCTAAGCCCAGCGGTATCTACTAAGGTAAATTCGTGTCCAAATTGATTGTAATGCGTATCCAAAGAATCTCGCGTAGTACCAGCTATGTCTGTTACAATGTTTTTGTTCTGACCCAAAAGTGCATTTATCAAAGATGATTTACCAGCATTTGGTCTACCAACAATTGCAAACCTTGGCAGTGTGTCCTCATCTACCTCGTCTTCTTTCTCGAATGATGCTACTAAAGCATCTAACAACTCTCCAGTTCCACTTCCGTTAATAGAAGATAAAGGATAATACTCGCCTAATCCTAAATTGTAAAACTCCATAGCATCGTCCATTCTCATGGCATTATCTACTTTGTTTACCACCACAAAAACAGGTTTGTCTGTTCTATGAAGAATTCGAGCAACGTCCATGTCTAAATCGGTTGTTCCGGTTTCTACATCCACCACAAAAATTATGGCATTGGCTTCCTCAATTGCAATTTTTACTTGCTTTCTAATTTCACCCTCAAAAACATCTTCAGATCCTGTAATGTATCCTCCGGTATCTATAATTGTAAAATCTCTACCGTTCCAGTCAGAAGTACCGTAGTGTCTATCGCGTGTAACTCCACTTACGGAGTCAACAATTGCCTGACGTCTTTGCGTAAAGCGGTTAAATAATGTAGATTTCCCAACGTTAGGACGTCCTACTATAGCAACTATATTCCCCATTTTGTACCTATGTGTAGTAACCGAAACGCTTCAAGTCTTGCTCGTTGTCGCGCCAGTTTTTTATTACTTTAACAAATAATTCTAAAAATACTTTTTTCCCAAAAAAGACTTCTAAGTCTTTTCGAGCTTGTGTTCCAACTGTTTTTAATGCTTTTCCTTGATGTCCTATAATAATTCCCTTTTGGGTTTCTCTAGCTACATTTATGATGGCACCTATGCGTATAATGGTTTCTTCGTCCTTAAAGGTTTCCACAACTACTTCTACAGAGTATGGAATTTCTTTTTGATAGTTTAAAAGAATTTTTTCTCTAATGATTTCTGAAACAAAAAATCGTTCCGGTTTATCGGTAAGTGCATCTTTAGGAAAATAAGGAGTTCCTTCGGGCAACAGTTCTAATATTTCGCCCATTATTTGAGATACACCAAATCCTTCGATAGCAGAAATAGGAATGAGTTTTGCTTTTGGCAACTGTTCTTTCCAATGGTCTATTGCGTTTTCAACACCAGCTTGATCCGATTTATCAATCTTATTAATTAAGAGTAAAATAGGAATGTCTGTTGTTTTTAAACGCTCAAAAAAACTAGCATCTTTAAGTGCCTTTTCACCAATTTCTACCATGTATAAAAACACATCAGCATCTTGAAAAGCCGATTTAACAAACCTCATCATACTCGACTGAAGGTTGTAGTGTGGTTGTATGATACCTGGTGTGTCTGAAAACACAATTTGGTAATTGTCTTCGTTAACAACCCCTAGTATTCTGTGGCGCGTTGTTTGAGCTTTGGAGGTAATTATAGATAATTTTTCTCCTACGAGTTTATTCATCAAGGTAGATTTACCCACGTTTGGGTTACCTACGATGTTTACAAAACCTGATTTATATTTTATTTCTTCCATTGCGGCTGCAAAGATACACTAATTATAAGTCTGCAATCTTATTTAATCTTCATTATTATAGCTCTGTTTATCGATATAAAACACACTCTATATCTGATAAACAGGTTCTTATAAAAAAGATTAAAATTAGACTGGATTCCCTTGTTTTCTTGAAAGTCTTTGACTTATATTTGCACCGCGGGGTGGAGCAGTTGGTAGCTCGTCGGGCTCATAACCCGAAGGTCGCTGGTTCGAGTCCAGTCCC
>CAWVTK010000015.1:0-20562 GCA_963933205.1 uncultured Flavobacteriales bacterium | reverse complement strand
GTAGAACTTTAAACTTTGAAGTTTTTCCAAACCCTACTTCTGGAAACGCTGCAATTAAGTTTAATTTACTGGAAACACAAACTGTTCAACTTGAGTTAACAGATGTTTTAGGGACTAAGATTTGTAAAAAGCTAAGTAATTTTAAAACAGGAACTCATGAAATAAATTTATCTGAGCTTAAAGAATCGTTAAACCCAGGCATGTATTTTATTAGCTGTACCGTAGGCAATTACAAAGAGACTATACGAGTACTCGTATACTAATTCGCTCTATTAAATGAAGGCCAATTAAAAAAGCTCATCTTTAGTTAATCCAAGCTTATCAATACAGGACAATGATCTGAATGTTTAGCCTCAGCTAAAATAGTGGCTCTTGTTAATCTTGGAACTAAAGACTGACTTATCATGTGGTAATCTATTCTCCAACCCTTATTTCGCTCTCGAGATGCAGCTCTATAACTCCACCAAGAATAATGGTGTGGTTCTTTATTAAGGTGTCTAAAGCTGTCTACAAAACCACTTTCCAAAAAAGCACTTACCCAGGCTCTTTCTTCTGGCAAAAAGCCGGAACTCTTCTTATTTGAAACTGGGTTATGGATGTCAATTTCCCGATGACAAATATTATAATCTCCAGAAATAATCAAATTCGGGATTTCCTTTTTTAACTCATTTATATAAGACGTAAAATCTGCTAAAAAATCCATTTTATAGTCCTGCCTAACACCTCCAGTAGTTCCAGAAGGATAGTATACAGAAATCACAGAAAAGTCTTTAAAATCGGCTCGTATTACACGGCCTTCGAAATCGTACTTTTCAATACCGCAACCGTACGTAACCTTTAGAGGTTTATCCTTACACAAGAGAGCAACTCCGCTGTAGCCTTTTTTTTGAGCAGAAAACCAATAGTGGAAATACCCCAATTCTTCGAAAATAGTTACATCTAATTGTTCGGGGTGTGCTTTGGTTTCTTGCAAAGCAATTATATCTGCATTTGTTGCTTTTGCCCATTCTGCCCAGCCTTTTTTTAAAGCTGCGCGAATTCCGTTTACGTTATAGGAAATAATAGTAGTCATACTAATAAAATTTAAACTGAAAGATTCTTTATAAGCCCATTTATCAAATTCAAAATTAATTAATATTTGACATGATTTAATTATTTATTACATTTATATCACGATAAAAAATAGATTGATAATTCGAATAGCTACTTAAGTTTTAAAATGAAGAACAATAAATGGATAATTAGAAATTTAAAATGATCATTAACAACATATTAAATCTTTTTTTACCTCAACTATGTGGAGCCTGTTCTAAACCTACACTTCAGGCAACAGATCAATTATGTTTGGTTTGTGAGGCTCAATTAATTTGGAAATCAAAACTGAATAAAACCAAAATAAGCAGAGCATTGCGCGGGAGAGTGGAAATTGAAAAAGGAGTTTTCTTTATTGATTTCACAAAAAAAGAGGGCATTCAGAGCGTATTACACTCCATAAAATATCAAAACCAAAAAAAGTTAGCCGTTTATATTGCAGAACAAATGGCACAAAAACTAGGGAGCGATTTTTTTAGAAATATTGATGTACTCATCCCTGTTCCATTACATCCTAAAAAACAGAAGATTAGAGGATACAATCAGGCAAATTTAATAGCCCAAGGAATCAACAATATCTTTCCTTTACCTATAAACACAACAACGTTAACTAGAGCTCAATTTACAGAGAGTCAGACAAATAAAAACCGTTTGGACCGTTGGAAGAATGTTCAAGGTGCATTTGAACTGAAAAATAAAGAGGTTTTAAATAAAAAGCATGTGCTCTTATTAGACGATGTTTTTACTACAGGAGCTACGCTAGAGGCTTGTATAAAAACACTTCAAAAAGGAATAGATTGTAAATGCTCTATACTAACTTTGGTAAGAGCTTGAGTGTGTAAGTTTAAGAAACAAAGGTTAAAGAGCGTATTATTTTAGGTCCATTTCTGGAATATCTCCATCCACGAGTAGACTACCTTGAGTTGCATCCATAATTTCTTGAACACTTACACCAGGTGCACGTTCTAAAAGCTTAAATCCGCCTTGAGGCATTACTTCCAATACTGCAAGATTGGTGACAATTTTCTTAACGCAGGCAACTCCAGTAAGCGGGAGCGAACATTGCTTTAACATCTTAGAATCTCCTTTTTTGTTGGTATGCATCATTGCAACAATAATATTTTCCGCAGAAGCAACTAAGTCCATTGCTCCGCCCATGCCTTTAACCATTCTACCGGGAATTTTCCAATTGGCAATATCGCCATTTTCAGACACCTCCATCGCTCCTAGCACGGTAAGCTGCACGTGCTTACCTCTAATCATAGCAAAGCTGGTAGCAGAGTCAAAATACACTGCTCCGTCTAAAGCTGTAATTGTTTGCTTTCCTGCATTAATCAAGTCAGCATCCTCTTCTCCACTAAGAGGAAAGGCACCCATTCCTAAAATTCCATTCTCAGATTGAAATTCTACTGAAATACCTTTTGGAACATAGTTGGCCACCAAAGTAGGAATTCCAATACCCAAATTTACATACGTATTATCATGGAGCTCTTGGGCAATACGCTTTGCGATTCCTATTTTATCTAACATAAACAAATTTAATTGATTGACGATATACGAACTAGTTACAGAAGTATAAAATTACTGATTGGAACGTTTATGAACGCACCGTGCGCTGCTCAATTCTCTTTTCAAACCTTTCTCCTTGAAAAATTCGTTGTACAAAAATTCCAGGAGTATGAATTTCATTTGGATTTAATGCTCCAGCAGGAACTAATTCTTCTACTTCAGCTATTGTTATTGTACCAGCCATTGCCATCATTGGATTAAAGTTTTTAGCAGTGGCTTTAAAAATTAAATTGCCGGCTGCGTCTCCTTTCCAAGCTTTTACAATTGCAAAATCAGCAGTAAGAGCGTGTTCTAAAATGTGAGGTTTTCCATTAAAATCTCTTATTTCTTTTCCTTCTGCTACTTCGGTTCCATAGCCGGCGGGAGTAAAAAAAGCAGGAATTCCAGCACCACCAGCCCTACACCTTTCTGCTAGAGAGCCCTGCGGAATTAAGTCTACCTCCAACTCTCCACTTAACATCTGCCTTTCAAATTCATCGTTTTCGCCCACGTAGGAAGATATCATTTTTTTAATCTGTCTTTTGTGAAGAAGTAAGCCTAAACCAAAATCGTCTACACCCGCGTTATTAGAAATACAGGTGAGGTTTTTAATTCCTTTTTTAACTAATTCTGCAATACTATTTTCAGGAATACCACACAGTCCAAAACCTCCTAACATTAAGGTCATGTTATCTTCAACTCCTTCTAGAGCTTCTTGAACATTTGAAACTACTTTATTTATCATACATTAAAATTCTTCATTTTCAGCTTCCTCGTCAAAATCGAAGTTGTCGTTCTCAAACTTAGCACAATTAATTTGAATATTTAAGGTATTGGGAACCTCAAAGTCTTCTTTAGAAATCCCTAAATTAGAGTCATTATAAACCCGAGTCATGTACTCTCCCCATATAGGCAAAGCCATATTTGCTCCTTGGCCTAATGTAATGGTTCTAAAGTGTACAGAACGATCTTCTGCTCCTGTCCAAACACCCGTAACTAAGTTTGGTACTACGCCCATAAACCAACCGTCAGATTGATTTTGTGTGGTTCCAGTTTTACCGGCAATTTGATTTTTTAGGCCATATTTCCAACCCAATCGTTGACCCGAACCTTTTTTGGTTACTCCTTGCATGAGGTTAAGCATTACATAGGCTTTTTCTTCGCTTAATACTTCCTTTGTTACTGGACTAAACTCATCGAGTACAACACCGTTTTTATCTTCTATTCTATTTAAGAATACTGGCGTAGTATAGACCCCTTTATTCGCAAAAGTACCGTAGGCTCCAACCATTTCGTATACAGAAACATCCGGCGTACCTAAACAAATGGATGGTGCAGCTGGAATAGTTCCCTTTAAGCCCATGGCTCTGGCCATTTTACGTACTTTTTGAGGGCCAACTTGTTTCATTAAATAAGCAGTAACTGTATTTACTGAGTTTGCTAAAGCATCTTTTAGGTTGATTTCTCCTCCGTATTTCTCACCAGAATTTCGAGGAATCCAGTCCTCTTCTAAACCCCAAGATTCCTTTTCAAAAATAACCTGAACGTTTGGAACCTTCATACAAGGCGAATAATTATGCTGATCTATTGCTGTTGCATACACAAAGGGTTTAAAAGTAGAACCCACTTGTCTTTTGGCATCTTTTACATGATCGTATTGAAAGTAATGGTGATCTATACCACCAACCCAAGCTTTAACAAAACCGGTTTGTGGGTCCATAGACATCATTCCCGTTTGCAACAAATATTTGTAGTGCAAAATAGAATCCATTGGACTTAACAGCGTATCGACACCACCATTCCAAGTAAATACGTTCATTTGTGTTGGTGTGTCAAAAGCTTCTTTTATTTGCTGGCTTTTCGCTTTATTCTTACGTAGTAAACGGTAGCGTTCTGATCTTTTCATTGCAGTCAACATCAATGTATCTACTTGTCCAACACGCAATTCTTTATCAAATGGAGCATTAACAAAATCTTCGCCCTTGCCTTGCCAATGGTTGTAAAATTGATTTTGTAAAAAAGGCATATGCGTAGCAACAGCTTCTTCTGCATATTGCTGCATTCTGGAGTCAATGGTAGAGTAAATTTTCAAGCCATCTACATAAATATTGTAATCGGAGCCATCTGGTTTTTTGTGGTCTTTTAACCAGCTTTTCATGTATTTTCTGAGGTATTCTCTAAAGTAAGGGGCTAATCCGTCGTTATGGTTGTTTCTTTTAAAGTCTAATTCGATGGGCAAACGTATTAAAGAGTCTTTTTCAGATTCTTCAAGCACTCCATTCCGGTACATCTGACCCAATACGACATTCCTACGGTTAAAAGCGTTTTCTTCAAAACGCTTTGGATTATAAAGCGATGGATTTTTAGCCATTCCAACCAAAACAGCCGATTGTTCAAGGTTGAGTTTATCTGGACTTGTATTGAAATAGATTTTAGCAGCAGATTTTACGCCGACTGCTAAATATAAAAAATCGAACTTGTTAAAGTACATGGTGATAATTTCATCTTTGGTGAAATTTCTTTCCAATCGAACAGAAATAACCCACTCTTTAAACTTTTGCTTTATTCGCTCTACTTTTGACCTTGAAACATTTGTAAATAGCATTTTAGAAAGTTGCTGTGTAATTGTAGAACCTCCACCGGCAGACTTTCCTGTTAATGCTCCAACTAGAGCTCTTGCAAGCGATTTTGCATCTATTGCAGAATGCGTTCTAAATCGCTCGTCCTCGGTTGATATAAGGGCATTAACCAGATGAGGAGACAGCTGATTGTATGTTATTGGCGAGCGGTTCTCGTAAAAGAACTTCCCTAATAGTACACCGTCTGATGCGAAAATTTCAGTTGCTAAGTTTTGTTGCGGATTTTCTAATTCTTCAAATGAGGGCAATGGACCAAACCATCCCAAAGAGGCAAACCAAACTCCTCCAGCAATCCCTAAAATGGGAGCTAAAACGCCAATCCAAAATAAACGAATGAGTACTGTGGTTAGTTTTTTCTTTATGCCCATTTAATTTGTGCTTTCTATTCGTAAACCGATGTCTTCAATTCCAAAAAGTGTGTCAGTGCGCATACCATGAGCAATTCTAAATTTATATATGCCATCGGTTAAAACCTGTGCCTCTTTGTAAACAAACATATGATGTTTTATGGCTCCTATTCCAGCACCTTTCCACTTACCATTTGGCTCTGCTAAAAGGTATTGTAAAGTATCTGTATGTATTGCCCCACTTGGATCTTCTGTAGCTACAAACAAAAATAGGTTTGCATAGAGATACTCGTTATTATTTCTCAATCCAATTACGTAATTAAACTTATGGTCTTGAGAAGCATCTAATTCTACCTCAAATTCTATTGGTTTGGAAGCTTCCCAACCAGAAGGATTTACAGCTATATACGCATCGTAAATTTTAGTGCTATCGCACGAAATTAAGACAGCTGAGGCGAACAAGAATATAAGTTTATTCAGGTTTACTATTTTCATTTTTAGTGTTTGCAGAAGTTTTATTCTCCTTTGGTTTTAACAAGCTCCTTTGTCTAGACGTTCTATGTTTTGACTTTGATGCCTGACCGGCTGGAGGAGTTTGAGGATTTGCTTGAGCTACTTTTACTTTTGGCTTAGTGTTTTGGCTTGAGTTGGCTTGGACTTTTGCTTTACTTGTTGTATTTCTATTAGACCTCTTTTTATTGTTAGGTCTTTTGGAAACTGCTTTTTTATCAAAACGTGTAATACTGTCCTGACCTACAACATTTTCGTAATCCGGTTTGGCTACTTCAACAAAAGCTTGCACATACATTTCTAACGATTCGGGCAGTTGCTCTTTTTTGTTGAGCGCTACAATTTCTTGAACTTTCTCCAAGTCGAGCTCAATAAATCTAGATGGATCGCTTCTATAAGAATACCAAACTTTTCGACGAAATATATCCATCTTTTGCTGGAAAGCATCTCCCTTTTTGGTGTTTAGCTTAAGGTTTGTGTCGGGAAATCCTTTGATAGCTTCCACATACATATCCAACTCGTAATTTAAACAACATTTAAGTTTACCGCATTGGCCAGCAAGTTTTTGTGGGTTTAACGACAATTGTTGGTAACGAGCTGCACTGGTACTTACCGATCGAAAATCGTTAAGCCACGTACTACAGCACAATTCTCTACCGCATGAGCCTATACCGCCCATTCGTTGAGCTTCTTGTCGCGAACCTATTTGGCGCATTTCTACACGGACCTTAAATTCGTCGGCCATCAATTTTATCAATTCTCTAAAATCTACACGACCTTCGGAGGTATAGTAAAAAGTTGCCTTAATATTGTCTCCTTGGAATTCGACATCGCCAATTTTCATGTCTAATTTTAGGGAGGAGGCGAGCTCTCTGGCTTTGTACATGGCGGCAGTTTCTCGCTCTCTAGCTAAAACCCACTTTTCTATATCTGTTTCAGAAGCATGTCGGTATAAAACTTTTACATGCTCGCTGTCTATGGCAATTTTCTTTTTGCGCATTTGCAAGCGAACCAATTCTCCTTTTAAAGAAACTACGCCTATGTCGTGCCCTGGACTACCCTCTACTGCAACGGTATCGCCCATTTGAACACTTAGATCATGTTTGTTTAGAAAAAATTCTTTACGTCCGTTTTTAAATCGAACTTCTAATATATTGAAAGGTTCCTGACCGGAAGGTAAGCTCATGTTAGAAAGCCAGTTGAACACAGGCATTTTACCACAATTTCCAGTACTACATGAGCCTTTACTTTGACAACCAGGAGCGTTACCTTCAGTTGTTGAACAATTCGTACACGCCATTTTTATGTTTTTATCAGGCACTTGCCTGTTTTAATTTTTTATGGAGCAAGCGTGCAATTTTAAAAGAAGTATCTAAGAATAAAATCTTAGGGTTTGCATTTCTTTCAATATGCAGTTGCGCCATATTGAGCTCCTCCATAATACTCATGCAGTTATCTGCATGGATAAAAGGAGCGAATTTTTCCATGGTAAAATTCTGACCGCTTACATTCATTTTCAACAAAGCAGTTAGACCATAGTTTTTTAGTAAAGCATCTCGCATTACATTTGATGCAAAAAGAAGAAAATTCTTTTGATTCTCTCTCCCAGATTTAGCCATAGTCTCAGACCATTGCACCAATTTATCAATATCTTTTACTTGTAAGGCGCTAAAGCATAAGCGCATCCATTGTACAAAATGCAAGGAATTCTCCTCTACATCCTGAGAATATTCAACCAATTTAAGAGCTTCATTAATGTCTCCCTCTACTAAAGCGGAAATCATTTGAGCTTTTTCTTCTTTAACATCTCTACTTACTAAATAACGCGTAAGTGCTGCATCGGAGTAACTTGGAACTTTAAATAATTGTGTTCTAGACAATACCGTTGCCAAAATGTTTTCGTCGCTTTCTGCAACCAATAAAAAAAGAGTTTTATGTGGCGGTTCTTCAATAATTTTTAATGATTTGTTTGCTGCCTGTATATTCATTTTTTCAGGCATCCAAATCAGCATTATTTTAGTATCACTCTCATAAGGCTTTAAACTCAAGTCTTTTACAATATGATTGCTCTCTTCAACAGAGATGATGCCTTGCTTGTTTTCTACGCCAATGTATTTAAGCCAATCGAATATAGAAAAGTAAGCATTCTCTTTTAAAATAGACCTCCATTCAGTTAAAAAATTTTTACTTACAGGTTTTGTCTTTACCGATTGTGTTGCTGCAACTGGAAACACGAAATGCAAGTCGGGGTGGGCAAACTTTAGATGCTTTACACAAGAAAGACAGATACCACAAGAATCTTCTAGCTGCTTATTGGTGCAGCTAACATACTGAGCAAAAGCTAATGCTAAAGCTAAATTCCCAGAACCTCTAGAGCCCAAAAACAACTGTGCATGAGGTACGCGCTCTTCTTGCACCATCTGCGTTAAAAGTTGTTTGCTTTTTTGCTGTCCAAAAATTTCTTTAAATAACATATTTCAAAGATACAATTTGAATTGAATTACGGTGGATGAATCACTAATGATTAAAGCAGTTTTTAGTCTTTAAATTATGAAATATAAACTCTATATATTTAAATTTTACTTAAATGTAGCGCACAAAACAAAGACGCAATTCAACAAATCTACCTAAATATTGAAGATGCTTTTCTTTACCATATAGAAGACTTACTTTTGTAGCATGAAAACAATAGACGCAATAAATTTTAAGAACAAAAAAGCCTTAATAAGGGTAGACTTTAATGTTCCTTTAAACGATAAATTCGAAATTACAGACGACACTAGAATTATGGCTGCACTTCCAACCATCTCTAAGGTTCTTAAAGACGGCGGATCGGTTGTTTTGATGTCGCATTTAGGGAGGCCTAAAAACGGGGCAGAAGAAAAGTTTTCACTCAAACACTTAATTAAGCATCTATCTGAAAAGTTAAATTTAGAGGTTAAATTTTGCCCTGACTGTATCGGCCCAGAAGCAGAAACCGCTTTAACCTCTTTAGAGTCTGGAGAAGTACTGCTCTTAGAGAATTTGCGATTTCACAAAGAAGAGCAGGAGGGCGATAGAGAATTTGCAAAAAAATTAGCGTTATACACAGATGTATTTGTAAACGATGCTTTTGGAACTGCTCACAGAGCCCATGCCTCTACAACTATAATTGCAGATTTTGTTGGAGACAACAAATGCATTGGCTATGTGATGGCAAACGAGATTGTGAATTTAGAAAAGGTTGTAAACGATGGAGAAAGACCTATTACAGCAATTATGGGTGGAGCAAAAGTTTCGTCTAAAATTACCATCATCACTAAATTAATGGATAAGGTGGATAAAATTATTATTGGTGGTGGAATGTCGTATACTTTTGCAAAAGCACTTGGCGGAAAAGTAGGTACTTCTTTAGTAGAAAATGACAAATTAGACCTTGCGCTTTCGCTAATTAAAGAAGCCAAAGAAAAAGGCGTGGAATTGTTAATACCTGTAGACTCTTTAAATGCTGATGCTTTTTCGAATAATGCAAACACAGCTGTTACAGATATAGACAAGGTGGAAGATGGTTGGATGGGCTTAGATATAAGTGACAAGACGAAAGTTATTTACCGAGAGGCAATTTTAAGCTCTAAAACTATTTTATGGAATGGACCTATGGGAGTTTTTGAAATGGATAAATTTGCTGAAGGAACAAAATTTATTGCCAATGCTATTGCAGATGCTACTGCAAACGGTGCTTTTTCTTTAGTTGGAGGTGGCGACTCTGTTGCTGCTGTTAAGAAATTTAACATGCAAAACAAAGTAACCTATGTATCTACTGGTGGCGGAGCAATGCTAGAGTATTTGGAAGGGAAAGAGCTTCCTGGAATAAAAGCAATCAATAGCTAAGGATAGCACCCAAATTGCACTTTTTATTCGTCAAAAATGAGCTGTACTTCTGAGAGCGTTTTTATTTGATACGCCTGACCAGGCAACGCATCACCAATTCCATTAAAATTCCATTGTGGCAAATATGCTGTGCCAACACTGTTTTTTGCAAGTACTACTTGTTCTGCAATAGAAGAAAGAAGCACTTCAATATTCAGTGGAGACTGAGACAATACCCCAATCATATTCCAACCAGTGTTTAGAGCAATGCTACTACCAGCAATGAATACCCCGTTTACCACAATTGTTGCATCGTTTAAAACCTTAATTTGATATCCTTCACCGTATTCCATTAATCCTATTCCATCATAAGCCCAAAAAGGTAGGAAGGCAAAACCTAAATTATTTTTCATAAGCACTACCTCGTCTAAAATAGCCTCCAGAAAAAGGCTTGCTGAAAGTTCACTGTCGTTCAGGTAGGTTGACACCATGTTCCAACCCTCTTGAACTTGAATTTCCTGTTGCTGTTCAAAATTCATTTTAAGCACAAACAAACCCGATTGCACATCGGATATAAGAATATTACCTGAAGGCAAAAAGCAGTATACACCCCAGGAGCCTGCATAACCACCTGTATTCTCAGGCATGTATGTGTCGTAATACGCCACTCGTTCGGGGTTAAGTGGATTTGTTATATCAAAAACTTGGAGTCCATCGTGGTAATACGATACAAACACCAAATTGTCTTTTATCATTAAATTATGGGCTATAGAAAACGGATTTATATCAGAATTAAAAGTGGAAATCAACTCTAAATTTGACGGATCTGTTACATCAACTAACTTTAAGTCGTATCCACTGTTCTCGTCCGCAAAAACATAATTAGTGCCTGATTTCCAACCAGAGTGGTTGGTTCCAAAATCGGGGTATGAACTAAATGTTGAAAGCTGACTTGGAACATTTAAAAACTCCCACACGAGAGTTCCAGTTCCTGGGCAATTAATATATGCGGTATCGTTATTCACCCATATATCATGAGTGTTTGGGATATATTCATTCATGTTGTGAAGTAAAGTGGGCACAACAGGGTTTGAAATATCGTATACACACAAGGAGGAAGTCCAATAATTATTTAAAGTATCGAATCCTTTTGTAGAACAAGAGTACAACTTCTGCGTTAATGTGTCAATAAATATATTATGCGATCTGCTAAATAAAGTATCCGAATCGTAAACGAGTTCTACAGATTCGGGCAGATTGGATAAGTCTATAATTTGGAGCGAACTCTCTGCTTGGTCGCAAACAGCGTACAAGTATTTTCCATAAATATGAAAATCTCTATGCGTAACACTTGCAGAGCTAAAAGCTCCTTGAATACGTGTAATCTCAATGGGTTCGATTGGATTTGTTACGTCAATAATATGAGTGCCGTATGTGGAACCAATAACTGCATACTCTCGGTAGTTAGCAGCATAACCATACACATCGGAATAACTACCGCCAAGGCTGTTTAATTCTAAAGTATTGTCAAACCAATTACCTAAAAGGCTTGTATTCTCTGAAACATAAAAGCAATTTGCATTTGTTGTTCCAACTTGGTTGTAGTTAATAGCGAGATCATCATTACACACATCGAAAGTACAATCTCCATTAATTGAAAATGCAATCTGCCCTACACTATCGTTTTCTAAAGCTCCTTGCGCTACTGTATTTTCATTATTAACTAATTCAAAAAAAGCACCCTGCCATCCATCTCCATAAGTATCGAACATGTTAAAATAATAACAACCGTTTGATATGCATAAATTTAGTGCATACATGCTACTATCGGTATAAACATCGGAAAGAGCGTGTAGAACAAGCCCTGTTGTATCAGAGATAGCCCAAGAAATTTCTTCTGCCCAAATATTAGTTTCAATCTGTAAACTGAGGATGTTTGTAGTACAAAGATTTCCATTATTTAAACAAAAGTCATCAAAGGCATTAAAAAGAGATGGGGCTAAACTGCCCGAAGCTATAGAAACCGAATCCGCATACTGCAAGGTGTAAGTAGCTCCGTTCCAACCATCTACATAGGAGTCGTGCAAAACAAACTGGTAGCATGTATTTGCATTCAAACACAAATTATGACTGTACTCAATATTGTTTTGATAAAGAGTATTGGAGGAATCTATCAAGGCTCCTGTAGCATCTATTATTGACCAATTTATTTCCTCGGCCCAGGCTCCAGAATTTATAATTAATTGAACGGGTACCTCTGCACATTCTTGCGAGAGAGCGGAAATAGGAAGGCTTAAAAATAAAAAGACAAAACAATTTTTAAGCATAAACTGGGGGTATGATTAAACGGTTAAAACTTCACATTTAAAAATTTGTGGAATACTCAATTACATTTTCTCAATTCGCTCTTTCTGATTTTCGAATTCTTCTAAAACATCTGGATACAAGCTTTTAGACTGAGAGAGAATTGGCTTGTAAAAAAACGAGGAATCAATTACATTATCTTTAACAAAACCAAACTGTGTATTTAATTTATCAAAAAACATGAGTAGTACCGAGAGAATTAACAGTGACTTAAGCCCTCCAAAAACAGCCCCTAATATCCTATTAATAAATCCTAAGGCTACCATTTTTACTAACATGGTTAGTATTTTACCAGAAATGGTTACCAGCAAAACAATCAGTATAAATGTTAATCCATAGGAAGCTAATTGCAAATAGGAAGGCTCAATTTCTAATACCTTATTTAAATAGCCAAAGGTTATAGACGAGAAATGCATAGCACCATAAATACCAGCCAACAAAGCAATTAACGAAGCTAACTCCAGGATAAAACCCTTGGTAAAACCCCTGTACATACCATACAAAACTGGAAACAATAATAGATAGTCAAAATAATTCATAGGATAAAGGTACAAGTTAAATGAAGATTACAAAGAACATTGTATTTTTGTCGGAAATTATATGAAATGAGAAATCAAGAATCAAAAGAAAAGTGGGAAAAGCTGGTACAGTTTGTTTCTAAAGAATTTGGTGAAGGAGATACTTTAGACCTCCAAGCTATATTATTCCTTATTGGTGTTCAAGAGTTTGGAAAGGGATACCGCGAATTTTCTAAAGAAGAAAAAACAGACCTGCTTCATATCGCTATTTGCAAACTACTAAGCACGTATGGCTTTTATGAGTTTGAAGGTAGAGACAAAGACGGCTGGCCTCATTACACTACCAATGAAAAATTACCTGCTTTAAAACCCGGAGAACAGACAATATTGATGAAAGAAGCTGCAATTATATACTTTGAAGAAAGTGGTGTCCGCTTTTAATTACCTTATTCGTAAACGACTACGGTAACTTTTACGTTTTCATCTTCCTCTAAAACCATCATTCCCTCGCCGTGAAAGTTTGCTAAATCAGCAGAAATTTTTACGATGGCAACGTTATCGAATTCAAAGGATACCAAGCCCATAGAATCTGTAATGCCTTCTTTACCAACTATATGTATATCTTGAACGGCTACATCTGTAGTAACTACTACACCTTCCATTACAAGCCCTTGGTTGTCGATTATGGTAACTTCACCTTTGTATTCGTGAACTACGTCTTCACAAGAGTTAAATGTTAGTGCTGTAAAAAGAGCTAGCATAAAGCCCATTACGGGATATAATTTACGTTTCATATGTCCTTATAATTTAGTAATATTGTCTACTGATAAAAGCCAAATATACAAATTTTCACTCATCAAATTAAATTAGATGAGATAAAGCAAAAATCATGCTAAACAAAATTAAAGAACACCTACTTTTAGTTGATAAGTTTGAGGCTAACTCTATTGAGCAAGTAGAAAAATTTAGAATTGATTACTTAGGCAAAAAAGGAATATTAAACGACTTTTTTACGGCCTTTAAAGAGGTTTCGAATGCAGAAAAAAAGGATTTCGGACAAGCAGTTAACGAACTGAAAAACAAAGCTCAAGAAAGAGTAAACTACTTAAAGGATGTTTTAGAAAATACTCGAGATACTAAAGCGTCTGGACTAGACCTTACCATGAATGCAGAATCGATGCGTTTGGGATCTCGCCATCCTTTATCAATTGTAAAGAACGAGATTGTAGAAATTTTTGCTCGTTTGGGGTTCACCATTTCAGAAGGCCCAGAAATTGAAGACGACTGGCACAACTTTAGTGCACTTAATTTACCGGAAGAGCATCCTGCTAGGGACATGCAAGACACGTTTTTTATTCAAACCAACCCGGATGTTTTGTTAAGAACTCACACTTCTTCTGTTCAGGTTCGTTTTATGGAAAACAACCCAGCTCCTATTCGCACACTTTCTCCAGGAAGAGTTTTTCGTAATGAGGCAATTTCTGCAAGAGCGCATTGTATCTTTCATCAAATTGAAGGCCTTTATATTGATGAGCATGTTTCTTTTGCCGATTTAAAGCAAACTCTTTTACATTTTGCACAAGAATTTTTTGGTAAAGAAACCGAAATTAGACTTCGACCGTCTTACTTTCCATTTACGGAACCAAGCGCCGAGGTAGACATCTCTTGCAATATATGCAAAAGCAAGGGCTGCAACATTTGCAAATACACTGGTTGGGTAGAAATATTAGGCTGCGGAATGGTTGACCCAAATGTTCTTGAAAACTGTGGTATCGACTCAAAAAAGTACAGTGGATTTGCTTTTGGTATGGGAATAGAACGAATTACCATGCTCAAATACCAAGTAAAAGATCTTAGGCTGTTTTTTGAAAACGACATTCGTTTTTTGGAACAATTTACAAATGCCTAAAAATTAAAAAGCCACTCTACTCGAGTGGCTTTTTAATTTTAATGAAAACCTTACAATTGTTTATTAAGCCAATTGAAAGTCTATTTGCTTTTTAATTAAATCTACATTTCGAACTCTTATTCTTATCTCATCGCCTAACTGAAAGCTCTTATTTGTTTTTCTACCTATAAGGCTGAAAGTTTCTTTGTTTAGGTCGTAATGATCGTCTTTTAAGTCTCGCATAGAAACCAAACCTTCGCAAAGGCTGTCTTTTAGTTCTATAAACATTCCGAACTCTGTAACGCCAGAAATAGTCCCCAGAAACTCTTGCCCCTCTTTTCCAAGTAAATACTTTACTTGCATGTACTTTATGGAGGAGCGTTCTGCATCGGTAGACAATTTCTCCATAGCAGAAGAGTGTTTACACTGCTCCTCAATAGATTCTTTCTCGTTTACTTTTTCGCCATCTAAATACCTCTGTAATAGTCGATGAACCATTACATCTGGCCAACGACGAATTGGTGAAGTGAAATGAGAATAGTATTCGAAGCCCAGACCATAATGCCCAATATTTTCTGTAGTATACTTTGCTTTACTCATGGTTCTAACGGCCAAGAGTTCTACCATGTTTTCTTCTCTTTTACCAGAAACATCTGCCAAAACCCGGTTCATTGAATTCGCAATTTCTTTTGGCGATTTCAAGTTCATTTGATGACCAAATTGATGAACAAAAGTTGAGAAGTTATTTATCTTTTCAGGATCGGGCACATCGTGAATTCGATATACAAAAGGTTTTTTACTTGGAGTACCGTCTGCTGCTTTACCAATAAAAGAAGCCACTCTTTTGTTGGCTAAAAGCATGTATTCCTCTATCAGTTTATTGGCATCTTTTGCCTGTTTAAAGTATACGCCCGTCGGGTTTTTCTTTTCATCTAGTTTAAACTTCACTTCTACTCTATCAAACGTAATTGCGCCTTCGTCTATACGCTTTGCACGCATAATTTTAGCCAACTTGTCCATCAGTAAAATTTCTTGCGAAAACTTACCCTGCTTCTGCTCAATAACTTCTTGAGCATCTTCGTAGGTAAATCTATGATCGGAGTAAATTACCGTGCGTCCAAACCACTCATCCAACACTTCTGCTTTATCGTTAATCGTAAAAATAGCAGAAAAACAGAGTTTTTCTTCATGAGGTCGTAAAGAGCACACTTTATTGGATAGCTTTTCGGGCAACATAGGAACTACTCGATCTACTAAGTATACTGATGTAGCTCTTTCATAAGCCTCGTCGTTTAAGGAGGAGCCTTCTTGTACATAATGAGAAACATCGGCAATATGTATACCTATTTCCCAAGTATTATCGCTTAATTGTTGAATAGATAAAGCATCATCAAAATCTTTAGCATCATGAGGGTCTATGGTAAAAGTGAGTACTTCTCGCAGGTCTCTTCGCTTGCTAATTTCGTCTTCGGAAATGGTCTCGGGAATGTTCTCTACGAATTGCTCAACAGATTTAGGGAACTCATAAGGCAGTCCAAATTCAGCTAAAATTGCATGAATTTCGGTGTTGTGCTCTCCTGCTGCTCCTAAAACATTGGTAACTTCTGCAAAAGGGCTTTTTGCTTTTTTTGGCCAATCCATCAAAGTCACCATAACCTTATCGCCATTTTTGGCGGCATTTAACTTGTCTTTGGGTATGTAAAAATCAGTTCCTACTCGAGAGTTATCAGGTGTCATAAAAGCATGACGTTCGTCTACACGTATATTACCAACAAAGGTCTTTCTTCCACGTTTAACAATGGAAATTACAACTCCTTCTGGGTTTTTACCTGTGTTTTTTCCAGTTAATACTACATTTACAATATCGCCACCAAGTGTTTGACCTGCATTTTTAGAAGACACAAATATATCTTGCTCTAGGCCATCGCAGATAACATAACCTGCACCTGAAGCAATTTTATCTATTTTCCCTTCGTAAAACTCCTGCGTACTAATAGCACCGTATTTACCATGTCCTACTTCCTTAATAGATCCCTCTACAATTAAGTTTTTAATAATAAAGGACGTTTGGTGTTTAGCTATCTTATCTTTAACCTGAAGCTCTTTGCAAATATCTTTAAATGTTATTGGTTTGATTGTTGCATTACACAAATTTACAATAACACTTTTAAGTTCCTTTAAATTAGAGGAGTTAGCTGGTTTTTTGTTGTTTTTTATTTTCTTTTTCATTGTAGGTAAAAGTAGAGAAAATACAAGCTTAAAAACCCTTTACAAGCACCAAATAAAAAATAAATGAACTTCGCTGTGGTTTTATTAAGAAAACGTATATTTGAATTCCTATCTATAATTAGTATTTTGGGTAAGAAATTACATTAAATAAACTCGTAACTATACCATAACAAATGAAAAAGTTTCTAGCAATTACATTTAGCTTTTTAACAGTTATCTCAACAGCAACAGCACAGCACTGGTGTGGCTCTATGGATCACCGTAACGAATTAAATTCTGAACGACCTGAAATTGCAAAGGAAGTAGAACGAAAATTCAATGATTTTAACCAGCGTGTACATGAAAATGAAGCCTTGGGAGTTAAAAACTCTGATCATTTTGTGATCCCTGTTGTTTTTCATATCATTCATAAAGGTGGGGCTGAAAACATTTCGCTTACGCAAATTGAAGATCAAATGAGAAGTTTAAATGAGGATTTCGCTTATTTAAATGCAGACAAAAGTAAAACACCTAGTCCGTTTAGACCTTATGCAGGCAATACGAACATAGAGTTTCGTTTAGCGCAAAAAGATCCCGCCGGAAATTGTTCCCAAGGGGTAACCAGAACCTACTCCTTACTTACCTCTTCTGCTAATAATAATGTAAAAGAAATTATCCAATGGGATCCTTTTAGATACCTAAACGTTTGGGTTGTTGACGACATTGATAAAGAATCTTCTTTTGATCAGGGAACAATTTTAGGCTACGCTCAATTTCCCGACCAGCTTTGGTCTGACTCTCTTACAGATGGTATTGTTATGTTAGACACCTACTGTGGTTCTATTGAAACGGCTTCTGCTCAAGTAGGAAGAACCCTAACACACGAGGTTGGACACTGGTTAAACTTACGCCACATATGGGGTGATGCTACCTGTGGAAACGATCAAGTAAATGACACACCTACAGCAGTAGAAGCAAATTTTGGAATCTGTTCAAGCACGAATCCTAGTGACTCCTTGTATCTTGTTCCTACCTCTTATGATACGACATTTGTATTCAACGTAGATTCAACAATAATTGATACAATAATAAACATGGAGACTTCGGGAGGATGTACAATTGACTTCTCATTTGACCAAACCATTTCGCAAGAATGGGGCGAGATGTACATGAACTATATGGACTACTCTAGTGATGCTTGTATGAACATGTTCTCTTTACTACAAGGAGAAAGAATGAGAGCTGCAATTTTAGAATATAGAGACTTATTGGTTTCTGAAGAAAACTTAATTGCCACAGGAACAAACGATGAACATATTCCAGAACTTTGTGCTGCTATACCAGAATTCTCCTCAAACTATGTTTACGGATGTCCTGGTGATAACTATTCGTTTTACAATGAATCCTACAATGTTAATTTTGATTTAGATAGTGATATTTCTTACGAATGGACCTTTGAAGGTGGAACACCTAGTTCTTCAACGGAAATGAATCCAGAAGACATAATATTTAATACCGCCGGATTCTTCACAGTATCTTTAACAGTAACAAACGCTAGTGGTGTTAAAACTCTAGTTCAAGAAAGTTACATTACGGTTACCGACGACGAATCTAACATGTCCTTCCCTTACAAAGAAGGCTTCGAATCAAGTGAGTTCCCTTCATTTACTGACGAGAGTTTAAACTGGTTGGTAACTGCGCAAACAGATGCTACTTGGGAAAGAACAACAGCTGCTTCAAACCCTAGTTATAGCGGAGACAATTCGTCGGTAAGAATTAGAAGTGCAGCATTCACAAAAGAAGCACAACTTCATTCACTTATAACGCCTACCATAGACTTGAGCGAGGCATCACCTCCAATAAATGCATATTTCGACTTTGCTTACGCCCAAAAGAACATATCTACCGAAGATGTGTTAAGAGTTTACATAAGTAAAGATTGTGGTAGAACATGGTCCGTTAGAGAAACATTAACAACTGAAGAATTGATAACAAACGAGACGGAAACCGATACCGCTACCACTTATGTATTCTTACCTTTTGTTCCATCAGCAGACGAATGGGATAGAGAACAAGTAAGTTTAAGTACTTTAGCTGGCCAGAAAAATATTCAAGTAAAATTTGAATTTGTTGGCTACAACGGAAATTGGCTTTACCTAGACAACTTCATCGTTTGCAATCCTGATGAGTTAGCTCTAACAGAAACAACATTTAACGAACTTACAATTTACCCAAATCCTTCAAGAGGAGATGTTACAATAGAATTTGAACTTTACAAAAAAGCTTCGATTGGCGTAAAAATAAGCAATGTATTTGGCGCAACATTAGCAAGTAAAGTGCTAAGCTTAGATGCAGCTAAAAACAGCATTCAACTTAAAGATGTGTACCCAAGTCTTAAGGCAGGTATTTACTTTATTCAGCTGAGTCAAAACGGATCTACTGTTACAGAAAAAGTTATTATTACAGACTAATTAAACTGATTTTACAAAAAGCCACCTCAATTGAGGTGGCTTTTTTTTTATCAAAATTTTAAAAAAATATATTGCAGACAACCTTTTGGTAAAAATGATTGTCTTACTAAATGAATAGATACTAAAAAGAAAACTCCTTATTGGAACAGTTAATACAAAAATGCAAACAAAATAATCCTAAGGCTCAAAACGAGTTGTATACTACATTCGCAGGAACGATGCTAGGAATGTGTGAGCGTTATACCCATACGAAAGAAGAGGCCGAAGAAGTTTTGATGAATGGCTTTGTGAAAGTGTTTTCGAATTTAGAACAATATAAAGCTCTAGGAAGCTTTGAAGGATGGATGCGGAAGATATTCATTAGAGAAGCACTTAATTACAACAAGAAATTTAAGCTAAAATGGGTGCGTCTTAGTTTGCTTGAAGTTGATGGACTGGAGAAAAATAGCGACTACGGCGAGGGTGAGTATTTATTAAATAAACTTAAAAAATTACCAAAAGGATACAAAACAGTTTTTAACCTCTTTGCTATTGAAGGTTATAAACACAAAGAAATAGCAGTACTATTAAACATAACAGAAAACACATCCAAAACCCAATACAGAAAAGCAAAGAGGATGTTACAAAACTTGTGTAAAGATGAATATAGAAGATAAATACAAAGTACATTTTAAAAACCGAAAGGCAACATTGGATCCAAAATTATGGAACGAAATTGCTACACGCATAGAAACCAAACAAAAGACTTCGCACATTTGGAGGTGGGCAGCGGCGAGCATAATATTTGGCTTCTTTTTTTTTAATCATAACATCAATACAATTGATGAAAAACACCTAGCAGAAATAAGGGTTAAAAAAGACCAACAAGTAGAAACCACCAAAACAATACCAGTAAGCACAAAATTAAGTATACCGATAATTAAAAACCCACAGATTGAGAAGACCAAGCGAAGAATAAAAGACCAGGTGATTCTTTTAAATACCATCGCTATAAATGAAATAAACACAAACTTAAAGACCGCTAATTTAAAACAGACAAAAACAACATTTATTCAGTTTAATCTCAAACCCAACCTAAAAACAAAACTAAAAAATGAGAACAACAATAACCCCGTAGAAAAACTAATT
>CAWVTK010000014.1:0-20992 GCA_963933205.1 uncultured Flavobacteriales bacterium | reverse complement strand
ACGATTAAATCGAATTCTTCTTTACACTCCACCACGTTTTTGCCAAGACAAAAGAACGTTGCCTTTGCTTCGTACTTTTCTAACAATTCTAAAATCCACTCTGTGTATTCTTTGGTAGGACCATCATCGAACGTTAGGTAAACACATTTTTCCTGACTCGTAATATCCCATATCAAATTAGGATAATACCACTTGAGTAATTTTGGTGTTTTGTAGAGATACTTCATAAAAAAAAGCGCTGTTTCCAGCGCTTTGTATTTATCTAAAATTAGCAGCTTTCATTTTTTCTTGAAAGTCCGCTGCAATTGTATCAGCATATGCTTCCGTATCATTTGCATAAGTAACCCTCACAATACTATTGTACAAAGACAGTGTTCTTTGCAGTTCATTTTTTACAGCAGCCTTGTTATCGTCCTCAAATTGAGCATAATAGTTTAGTTTTTCTTCAAACATGTTCTTCATCGTAGCAATAACCAATCTTGCTTTCTCTGTTTCTTTACATGCGTAATAGCTCTCGGCAATAGGGAGCATAAAGAAATTGTATTCTACTTTTTCGTGGGGCATCAAATCAATACACTTGTCTAACACTTTTAATGCTCTATCAGTTTCCCCTTTACTAATTAGCTTATCAGCCAATCGCGAGAAGTTGTTTCGAATATTCATCACCAATCTTAGGTTTGTTTCGTCCATATAAACATCTTCTCCGTTCATATTTCCGTATTCAAACTCCTCCATTAATTTTGAGTATAAAATATCGCTATCTACACGTCCAATTTTACCCGCCTCAGCTTTTGTTTTAATGGGTACAAATCGGTAAGCTAATCCATCTAGCTGAAAGTAATCCCATAAATAAGCAAATGAATTGGCACTGTTTCCTATCGTGATAGAGAAATAAATAGGTCTTTCCCAGTCGTTTGTGTCTATCAGGTCGATAATCATCATGTGTTTCTTTTCCATCTGATTCACATTCAGATTCCAATCAATAGAGGGCAGAATTAGGTCTGCATTTTCAGCAGAAACAGTTCCATTGGCAAGTACTTTTTCTTTGTTTACTGGTATGCTTAATTTTTTTGTAGGGAAATAAACAAATTTTCTCGCTCCCAATTTAACCTTAGTTCTAGGCAAGTCACTTTGTATCCATTGGTTCATTTTAGACACTTCCCAACGTTGATCAGAGATGCCTGCATCTTGGTATAGAGCTGCATCTCTAGTACCTTGCCTGTAAAGTTCGTTTGCCATTGTAAAGGGTACTCCCTTTCCTTGGTAAGCATCTCGCTTCATTTGGTTTATGTACCAGTCTGTGTTTAGTAAACTTAAATTTACAATTCTAACATCTGTTCTGTATCCTTCTACTTCTTGAACATACCAGAGTGGAAACGTATCGTTGTCTCCCATGGTAAACAATATAGCGTCTGGTTCACAGGAGTCTAAATAAGCTTTGGCAAAATCTCTGGCTGTATAACGGTCAGATCGGTTATGATCGTCCCATCCTTCGGAGGCCATAATACCTGGAACTGCAAAAAGACATACGGCTGTTGTAGCAAGAGCTACTATATTTTCTGGTGCAAACTTTCTCAGCTTTTCAATTAGGGCAAGTACTCCTAAACCAATCCAAATAGCAAAGGCGTAAAAAGAGCCTACGTAAGCATAATCTCTTTCTCTTGGTTGGTAAGGGTATTGATTTAAATAAATGACAATAGCTAGACCTGTGAATACAAAAAGCAAGTTCACAATCCACGCATCTTTCTTGTTCTTTTTATAATGATAGAACAATCCGATTAAACCCAGTATAAAAGGCAGCATGTAGAAATGGTTTCTACCTGGATTGTTTGCTTGCCTGGTAGGAAGGTTTTCTTGAGGGCCTAAACGCCACTCATCAAAAAAAGTAATTCCACTAAGCCATTGGCCTTCTGTTATCGAACCATGACTTTGCATGTCGTTTTGCTTTCCTGCAAAATTCCACATAAAGTATCTAAAATACATATGGTTTATTTGGAAGTTGAAAAAGTAACTTAGATTTTCAAATACACTAGGTTTCTTTCCTTTTCTTCCTGTTATATTTCCCCAGTCTTTATAGGCTTTTACATGCCTTCCCTCACGACTCCACATTCTGGGGAATAAACCAGAGTGTTTTTTGTCAAAATTTGGGCTGTGATTTTTTCTTGGATCAGATACTACGTATTTACCAGCCTCTTCGTCTTTTACATAAACGGGTGTGCCATCACTGTACGGGTTATTTTTGTCATAACCCGCAGTGTAATACTGTCCGTATACTAAAGGAGTAGAGCCGTATTGTTCTCTGTTTAAGTAAGCCAATAGTCCTACAGCCTCTTCAGGGTTGTTCTCATCTATAGGTGTGTTTGCATTCGATCGAATGATGAGAACCGCAAAAGAGGAATAACCAATTAAAATAAAAGTAATTCCTAGTATGGCAGTATGTACCAGGTTTCTGCCACTTTCTTTAGCCTTCTTTAATCCGTAGTAAATTACAGCAACTAATAAACCTATAAAGAAAATAGTACCACTATTAAATGGCAGCCCAATGCTGTTTACAAAAGTTCGCTCTACAATACCAAGCCATTTTACTATTTGCGGAATTAGGCCAAAAAAGATAAACCCCAAAACCAAGATGGATACAATACCCGTAATTACAAATCCTTTTTTAGTGGTTTCGTACTTTTTAAAGTAATACATATATACTACTGCAGGTATGGCCAAAAGATTTAGCATGTGCACTCCAATAGACAAACCAACAAGATAGGTGATGAGTACCAACCATCGGTTGGCAGAATCTCCAATAAGATCATATTCTTCATCCCACTTTAAGGCAGCCCAAAAAACTACTGCGGTAAAAAAAGAAGACATTCCATAAACCTCACCTTCGATTGCAGAAAACCAAAATGAATCTGAAAAAGTATATGCTAAAGCGCCTACTAAACCCGCTCCCATAATAGAATACACCTGTCCTTTAGATTCCGTTTTACCTAATATTCGTTTTGCAAAGGCTGTAATGGTCCAAAATAAAAATAAAATAGTGAAGGCAGAACATACGGCTGACATCAAATTAATCATGTAGGCTACTTTGGTAACATCACCAAAAGCAAAGTTTGAGAAAAAGTTACCCAAAAGCAAAAAAGTTGGCGCACCAGGTGGGTGCCCTACTTGAAGTTTAAATGCGGTTGCAATATATTCTCCACAATCCCAAAAGCTTGTAGTTGGTTCAAGTGTTAGAACGTAGGTGCTTAAGGCGATTGCAAATGCAAACCAACCCACTATATTATTAATCTTTTTGTACTCCATTTTTTCTAGTTTATTCAATTGTAGCGAAACTTATGCGAATGTATTAAAAATATATTGTGTTCTTTTTCTTAATCTACTTTATTGAGTTAAAATCTATTAATAAGGGAATGTTAATATTTAAAGTAATTTTTTATTCTTTTGTTGTGGTAATTAAAAAAAGAGCTTAAATTTGCACCGAATTTGTCCTATGGTGTAACTGGCAACACGTCTGTTTTTGGTACAGAAGAGTCTAGGTTCGAGCCCTAGTGGGACAACAAAAAGATCGCTTAATTTTAAGCGGTCTTTTTTTTTGCAAACAATTTTACTACAGAAAAAAACTCGAGCGCCTAAAATAGCTTAATAAGTATTTAGTACTAATGAGCTTGCAGGAATCTTTTTTATGGTAAGGTTTTTGGCTGGAGGGGCTTAAACTAATTGTTTTTGTATATTTACACGCATTAAACGAGAAACCATGAAAAAAATTTACTTTTTAGCAGCCTTTGCAGCAATCCTATTTACCCCAGCTAAGGCTCAAGAACCCCTTACGGCGCCTAACTTTGTTGTAACCGATATTCTTGGTGTAACACATGATTTGTACGAATATTTAGGGCAAGGAAAATATGTTGTTGTCGACTTTTTTGGAACCTGGTGTGTTCCTTGTCAAGGTGTAGCCCCAGATGTTGGGCAAGGATATAAAGATTTTGGATGTAATTATGGTGATGTAATTTTCATTTCGATAGATACAGGTTCCGATACCCAAGATTGTATAGATTTTGAATTAGAATTTACCCCTGGAGTTCATGGACTTCCTATGGTTAGTGGGACGGATGGTAATGGTGAAGCTGCTCATAACGCCTATGGTATAACTGGAGTTCCAACAATCGTTACTATTAGTCCAATAGATACTACTTATACAGAAACGCATTTAGGATTTTACGGAGTTCTTGCTGCTGCAGGAATTCAACAAAAAGAACAGTGTATTGCTCCAATTAGTGTTGATTTATCTGTAAGTTCTGCTACCGGAATGGGTCAATCTACCGGAGAAGTAATTGCAACAATTGTTGGTGGTTTACAGCCCTTATCTGTTACCTGGTTAGACAGTGAAGGAAACGTTGTAGGCGAAGATTTAGAAATGACTGATGTTGCTCCTGGTGACTACCAATTAATTATAACAGACTCCAGTAATGAACCACAAGAATTTAGTACTGATTTTACGGTTGGCTTTATAGGTCAAGTATATACTTCAGACGATTTCGAATTGTATACTCCATTTAACGAGCTTGTCCCTCAGTCGGAAGATTGGGAAACCCTTTGTGAGCAAGAAAATTTAGCTCAGATATCTCAGTTGTATGCTCAAAGTGGCGATAATTCAATGTTCATTTACCACGGACCTTCTGATGTTTATAAATCTTTAGGTAATCAAACCTACGGAGCCTATGAATTTAGCTTCTCAATGTTTGTTCCAGAAGATGGTTCTGCATATTACAGACTTATGCATCAAATGTCTTGCGACAGTTCTGAAGTTATCCCTTCTATGGAGTTTTATGCCGAAAGCGATGGATCTGCTTACCTGAATACTGGAAGTGAAAACTCACAATCCTTTACCGTTCCTGTAGGCGAGTGGTTTGAGTTAACTCACTTAGTGGATATAGACAATGGAATAGCAACCCTAGCTTTAAATGGAACTCAAGCTCATATATGGCCATTTGTATACCAAGACAGATCCATTGAGGATGGAATGATGCAATTAGCTGGAATCCAATTTAAGTCGATGACACCCGAAGAGCAAACAAGACAATTTTACATAGACGATTTAACCATGCAGTATGTGCAAGGTCAAGAAGAAATTGCAGGATGTACCGATGACGATGCTTTAAATTATAATATGGAAGCAACCATAGATAACGGACTTTGTGAAGCAAATATTAGTTGTGTTCCTGTTGGTTTACCATTCTTTGAAGACTTTGAGGAATCTAGTTTTTTAACAGATTGTTGGAAAAACATGGACAGAGATGACGATGGAAACATCTGGTCTCATTTAGACTCTGAAGATGCTGCATACAACAGTACTAGAGCTGTAGGCTCATCTTCTTTTATAGACAATGTTAGTTCTTTAGATCCAGATAATTTACTTAGACTTCCAAAACTACTTATTGAAGAAAACACAACACTCTCTTACTTTGTTAAAGCAAAAGATGCAGATTATTTAGACAATTATGCGGTACTTGTTTACGAAGCACATGAAGACTCACTAATTGATGAAGGTGCATTTGTTGTATTCGAAGAAGCCGTTCCTGGTGATGATTATACTCAAAGACTTATTGACTTAAGTGCTTTTGCCGGACAGGAAGTTTACATCGCTTTTAGACACCATAACTCCGAAGGAAATTACTGGATGTACCTAGATGATATTTATGTTTATGCAGCACCGTTAAGCGTGTTTGATAATGAAATTCAATCTTCATTATCCCTATTCCCAAACCCTACAAACTCTTCTTGTTACGTAACTTTTTCTACACCGGTAAAAGAAAATGTTAGCATTCAATTCTTTAATATACAAGGGCAGCAAGTTTACAGTAGAGAAGTAACTGCAATAGGAAATCAGGTAGAACACTTTGGTTTGTCTAGCTTGTCTCCAGGCGTATATTTAGTTAAAGTAAGTTCTGAAAGTAACCAAGGGTATAAAAGACTTGTTATACGTTAAGAACTAGAAAAAATATGTATATTTGCACCGTATTTATGGTGAAAGATAAGAGGGGACGTAGAGTCCCCTCTTTTTATACTTAGGATATTGAAAGAAAAAGTAGAAGAATTAATAGCAGACGGTATTGCTGGAACAGACATCTTTGTAGTGAAGTTGAAAGTAACAGCAAACAACGACATCAATGTTCTTTTGGACAGTGATTCCGGATTAACTTTAGCAGATTGCAGGACAGTAAGTCGTGCTATTGAGTTTAATTTGGATAGAGAAGAAGAAGATTTTTCTCTAACAGTAGCATCTTCTGGCATTGGAGAGCCCTTAGTTTTACGCCAGTACACTAAAAATGTAGGTCGTAAAGTAAGTGTTACCCTAAACGATGAAGAGGTTATTGAGGCAAAAATGATTTCGGCAACCGACGATGCAATCGTCTTAGAATGGAAGTCGAGAGAGCCAAAGCCAACAGGGAAAGGTAAGATTACGGTTGTAAATAAAAGAACAATCGAATACCGAGATATAAATAAAACAGTAGTGTTAATCACATTTTAAGTAAGGTGAAATGGAGAATATAGCTCTTATAGATTCATTTGCAGAATTTAAGGACGATAAAAACATCGACCGTGCAACTTTAATGGGAATCATCGAAGATGTATTCAGAAACATGATCATAAAAAAATATGGTTCTGATGAAAACTTTGATATTATCGTAAACCCTGATAAAGGAGATTTAGAAATTTGGAGAAACCGAATTGTCGTAAAAGACGGAGAGGTAGAAGACGATAATGCCGAAATCGAATACTCGACTGCGGTTAAAATTGAGCCAGATTTTGAGGTTTCTGAAGAGGTTTCCGAGGAAGTGCATTTAATTGATTTTGGACGTCGTGCCATTTTATCAATGCGTCAAAATTTAATTGGACGTATACAAGAACACGACAATACCGATCTTTACAACAAGTATAAAGAATTGGTTGGCGAAATTATTTCTGGAGAAGTACATCATATTCGTAACCGAGAGGTTATTATTATAGATGATATGGACAACGAAGTTATCTTGCCAAAAGACCAACAAATTCGTTCCGATTTCTTTCGCAAAGGCGATACAGTTCGCGGAGTTGTAAAAGAAGTGCAATTAAAAGGTACCAAACCTAGAATTGTACTTTCTAGAACCTCTCCTAAATTCTTAGAACGTTTGTTTGAACAAGAGATTCCGGAAGTTGCAGACGGTTTAATTGTAGTTAAAAAAATTGAACGAATACCTGGAGAAAAAGCCAAAGTAGCTGTAGAATCTTACGACGAACGCATAGATCCGGTAGGAGCTTGTGTTGGTATGAAAGGTTCTCGTATACATGGAATCGTTAGAGAGTTAGGAAACGAAAACATAGATGTAATTAATTACACAAGCAATACATCTCTTTTCATTACTCGAGCATTAAGTCCAGCAAAAGTTTCGTCTATTACAGTAGATGAAGATAACAATAGAGCAGAGGTTTTCTTAAAGCCAGATCAAGTTTCTTTAGCCATTGGTAGAGGCGGTACAAACATTCGTTTGGCTGGTTCTATTACAGGATATGAGATTGATGTTTATAGAGACATAGATGATTCTGAAGATGTTGCATTAACCGAATTTGTTGATGAAATAGACGATTGGATCATTAAGGAATTAAAAAATATTGGTTGTGATACAGCAAAATCTGTATTAGAACTTTCTGCTGCCGAATTGGTTAAGCGTACAGATTTAGAAGAAGAAACAGTTGTTGAAATTCAATCTATTTTGAAATCTGAATTTGAAGATTAAAAACTAGTGCGAGTTCATTACAACAAAACGCTACAATATAAATAGCAAGCATGAGATTAAGTAAGGTTGCAAAAGAATTAAACGTAGGTATTGCGAATGTTATCGATCATTTAGCCTCCAAGGGGATTGAAATCGATGGGCGTCCGAATACCAAAATCACTCCTGAGTCCTACGACATATTAAAGCAAGAGTTTAGTGCTGACGTTGAGCAGCATAAACGTTCTGCCGAGATAGCACAAGCACGTAGAGAAGAGAAAGAAGCGATTAAATCCGCTGCTGTGAAAAAATCTTCTGAAAAAGAAGTTATAAAAGCAAAGGCAGATTTTGTTGGGCCTAAAACAGTTGGTAAAATTAATATTGAGCCAAAAGTAAAGCCAAAAGCAGAACCGAAAGTTGAGCCAAAAGCAGAACTTAAAGTTGAGCCGAAAGTTGAAGCGAAAGTAAAGGACGAAACTCCGAAAGAAGTTGTTAAAGTTGCAACCAAAACAACTCCAGCTAAACCTGAAGCTACGGTGAAATTAGATAATAACGACTCTAAAAAGACGGAATCTAAGCCAATACCAACAGCCAATTCTAGTGCAAAAGAAGTTTTAGAGAATTCGAAACCTCAAAAGACCGACCCTATAGTTGCGACAAAAAAACCTCCTGTAACTAAGGATGTAATTAAAGCAAAGGGTTCTCTTTCTGGTCCGAAGCAAATTGGTAAAATTGACGTTAATAAGCCTGTAAAGTCTGAAAACGTAAAAGAAATTAAGGTTGAAAAGTTTAACAAACCTACTAAGACCGAAGAGGTTCCAGTTAAATCAGTTAAACCAGTTGAAACTGAGGTTTTAAGAGCTAAATCTAAAATACTTACCGGACCTAAATTAACAGGTCAAGTAATTGATTTAAGCAAATTTGCAAAACCAAAGAAGAAAAAAGTTGCCTCCTCAAGTAATCCTTCTGGAGACAAAGACAATAAGAAGAAAAGAAAACGTATAAACTCTACTCCTAGCGGAACAGGCAGACCCGTTCGTCCGAACCAGAAAGCGGGAAGTAGAGGTCCAAGTAGAGGTAAAAAACCTAAGGTTGTAAAGGCAGAACCAACAGCCGAAGAAATACAAAAGAAAATTGCAGAAACCTTAGATAAACTTACTGGTAAAGGTAAGTCCAAAGGTTCTAAGCACAGAAAATCTAAGCGTGAGGTTCGTAGAGAGCAAGACGTAATGGATCAGGAACGTGCAGATGAAGAAAGCAAAACAATTAAGGTAACAGAATTCGTTACTGTAAATGAAATTGCGACCATGATGGACGTTCAGGTTACTCAAATTATCTCATCCTGTATGATGTTGGGTATTATGGTAACCATGAATCAGCGTTTAGATGCTGAGACACTATCTATTGTAGCAGATGAATTTGGCTTTGATGTAGAATTCGTTAGCGCCGAGGTTCAAGAATCTATTGAAGAAGTTGAAGATAAGCCAGAAGATTTACAAGACAGATCCCCAATAGTAACAGTGATGGGTCACGTTGATCACGGTAAAACATCTTTATTGGATTACGTTCGTCGTGAAAATGTAATAGCTGGAGAAGCCGGAGGAATTACACAACACATCGGTGCATACGAAGTAGCTCTTAAAACTGGAAAACGAATAACTTTCATTGATACCCCGGGTCACGAAGCCTTTACAGCTATGCGTGCACGTGGTGCTCAAGTAACAGATATTGCCATTATTGTTATTGCTGCAGATGATGACATCATGCCACAAACAAAAGAAGCAATCTCTCATGCACAGGCTGCCGAAGTACCTATTGTATTTGCAATAAACAAGGTAGATAAACCCAACGCCAATCCAGAGAAAATTAAAGAGCAGTTGGCCGCTATGGATTTATTAGTTGAAGATTGGGGTGGAAAATTCCAGTCGCACGACGTATCAGCTAAACATGGTCAAGGAGTAGAGGCTTTACTTGAAAAAGTATTGCTCGAGGCCGAGATGTTAGAGTTAAAAGCTAATCCGGATAAAGCAGCTAAAGGTTCTATTATTGAGGCATCTTTGGATAAAGGAAAAGGATTTGTAACAACAATGTTAGTACAAGCTGGAACCCTTTCAGTTGGAGACTTCCTATTAGCAGGTCAATTTACAGGTAAGGTAAAAGCCATGTTTAATGAACGTGGAAACAATGTAGACATTGCCGGACCTTCTGCGCCAGTTAGTATTATTGGTTTAAGTGGTGCGCCCCAAGCAGGAGATAAGTTTAATGTGATGTCTGATGAGCGAGAAGCGAAATCTATTGCATTAAAACGAACACAACTACAAAGAGAGCAAAGTATACGTACACAGAAACATCTTACGCTCGACGAAATTGGTAGACGTTTAGCTCTAGGTGATTTCCAAGAGTTGAATATTATTCTGAAAGGTGATGTTGATGGTTCTATTGAAGCACTTTCCGATTCTTTACAGAAATTATCTACAGATTCTATACAAGTAAATATTATACACAAGGCTGTTGGTCAGATCTCAGAATCTGATATATTATTAGCAACAGCTTCTGATGCAATTGTAATAGGATTCCAAGTTCGTCCTTCTTCATCAGCTCGTAAATTAGCAGAAAAAGAAGAAATTGATGTACGCCTATATTCTATTATATACGACGCAATAAACGAGGTGAAAGAAGCAATGGAAGGAATGCTTTCTCCAGTAACCAAAGAAGAAATTGTATGTAATATTGAAGTTCGTGAGACCTTTAAAGTTACAAAAGTTGGTACTATTGCAGGTTGTTATGTATTGGATGGTAAGATTACTCGTAACACAAACGTTCGACTTATTCGAGATGGAGTAGTTGTATACACGGGTGGTTTAGGATCTCTTAAACGCTTTAAAGACGATGTTAAAGAAGTAACCAAAGGTTATGAATGTGGCTTAAATATCGAAAAATTCAACGATATTAAAGTAGGAGATATCATAGAAGGATATGAGGAAACTGAAGTGAAAAGAAAACTTTAAACCTTAAATTATATAAAAAAAAAGAGCCGCAAATTGCGGCTCTTTTTTTTTAAGATAAAACGGAATTACAACTTATCTAAAGTTACTTTCTCTTCAAATATAAAAGCAGAGCCAAAAGACTTTTGAAAAATTAATAAGGCTCTTTCTGCTTCTAGTCTTGTTCTATAAGCACCTACTTTAGTTTTAAAGTAAGGCTGCTCATAACTGGTCTCTACTAAAATGCCCGGAAAGTCTTTTTTAAACTTCGTCTGACTTACAGTCGATCCAGATCTACTCCCAGAAAAGAGTTGAATTCTAAACGATTTAAAAAGGTTCTTGCTGCGATCGATTCTTCGCTTCTTGTCCAATAAATCATCAATTTTTTCAGTATTCATGAACGCTACATTTTTTTGTGTAACCGTATCTTTATCTTCATTATAATCCCAGTTTTGACTATATGAATTTAGAGATATAAATAAAGTACTCAGTAGGATTGTCTTAATTTTCATCTTATTTTGTTTGCAGCAAATGTACACATTTCCTTGTAAGTTAATATCCGTTAATTTAGAACCAATATAAACTGTTTATTTTCTGCTATTGTAGTTTTTCCTCAAAAAGGAATATGTTATTTTTGCATTTAGAAAAACTGAGCTACGTAAAGTTAGAAAGCGCATAGAATTATGACAAGTAAAAACGGTATGCTATTAAGCTGCAAGGTGCTATCCTTGTTTGCATTGCTATTGATCACATCTATTAATATCTCGTTTGCACAAAGTGCAGATCTTGGAGAGAGTTTATTTTCAAGCAATTGTGCTTCTTGCCACTACTTAGGCGATGAGGATAAAAAGCTGATTGGACCTGGCTTAGCGGGACATATTAATGATAAGTATACAACAGAATGGTTGTATTCTTGGATTAAAAACTCTTCTGATCTTATAGCAAGTGGCGATGAGCAAGCAATAGAAGTTTACGAAAAGTACAACAAGTCCCAAATGACTGCCTTTCCGCAGTTTTCAAATGAGGATATTGACAACATCTTAGCTTATATTGAACAAGGGCCTAAAGTGTCGGTCTCTGAATCTGGTTCAGAAACTGTTGAAGCAAACAACAGTGGGACTTCAACAGAGTCTAAAACACTCATGGCAGTAGCATTTGCAATCATCTTATTGTCTTTATTCGTTTTAGTTAAGGTTAAAAACGTATTAAAAGATGCAAAGGGCGATAAAAAAACAAGTCTTATAGCAGGAGCCTTTTCTTGGTTAAAATCACATCCAGTTTTTATTGTCTTCTTTATCATATTTATGATTCTGTTTGGTGGTAAAGTTATTTGGGACGGTTTGTCTACTGTAGGAGTACAGCAAGGTTATAAACCAGAGCAACCAATCGCCTTTTCCCATAAAATACACGCTGGAGAAAACGGCGTAGATTGTAATTATTGCCACTCTGGAGCACGACATAGTAAATCAGCTGGTGTACCCTCTGCAAATGTGTGTATGAATTGTCATACCTACATCAATAGCGGAACAGAAACAGGTACTACTGAGATTGCAAAAATATACGACGCTATTGGTTTCGACGTAGAAACAAGAACCTATATTGAAGGTTACGAGCAAAAACCAATTCAGTGGGTTCGAATCCATAATTTACCAGATTTAGCGTATTACAACCACTCTCAACACGTAAATGTTGCGGGTATAGAATGCCAAACTTGCCATGGCCCAGTAGAAGAAATGGAGGTTGTAGAACAATACTCTCCTCTTACAATGGGCTGGTGTATAAATTGTCATAGGGAAACCAAAGTAGATACCGACAACCCTTATTACCACGACCTAAACGAAAATTGGGTTGATAAATATCACGGTGAAGATATCACGGTAGATAAAATAGGTGGTTTGGAATGTGGTAAATGTCACTACTAATACAGAAAAGGAACTAATTAAGATGGCTACAAAGAAAACATATTTCCAAGGCTTAGGCGAATTGGCGAATAATCCAGAATTGGAGAAGTTCCAAGAAAAAGAATTCGCCGAAAAGTTGCCCACAGAGGCTTTTTTAAGCGACAATGATAAATTATCTGAGTCTTCAACTTCTCGTCGAGATTTTTTAAAGTTCTTAGGCTTTAGTACTGCTGCAGCTTCCTTAGCTGCTTGTGAAGCACCTATTCAGAAAGTAATTCCATATGTGGTTAAACCGGAAGAAACGGTTGCTGGAGTTGCAAACTGGTACGCTTCCAGTTTCTACGACGGGAACGATTTCGCAAGTTTATTAATCAAAAATCGCGAGGGCCGTCCTATTTTCCTTAAAACAAATGACCTTTGTGATAAAGGAGGGATTAACGCTCGTATCCAGGCTTCAGTTTTAAACTTATACGACTCAGCTCGTTTAAAAAACCCCTTAGCCAATGGCGAAGAAGCTAGCTGGAGTTCTGTAGATCAATCCATTATTTCAGGATTAGAAGCTGCTAAAACTTCTGGTAAACAAGTAGTGTTACTAAGTTCTTCAATTATTTCGCCTGCTACAAAGGCAGTAATAGATCGGTTTGCAACCAAGCATAACGCAAAGCATGTAACTTACGATGCACTTTCTGTATCTGCTATGTTAGAGGCAAACTCTGATAGTTTCGGAGTACGAACACTTCCTACCTATCATTTTAATAAGGCTGATGTAGTGGTTTCTTTTGCCGCAGATTTCTTAGGCGATTGGTTAGATGCTGGTCATGGTAAAGATTATGCAAGCAAACGCAATCCAAGCGTGGCAACAATGTCCCGTCACTATCAATTCGAATCGAATTTATCTATTACAGGAGCAAATGCTGACTATAGAACGCCCGTTAAGGCTTCAGAAATCGGTGTAGGTCTTGTAAATTTATATAATTTCTTAGCTCAAAAAGCTGGAGTATCTTCCGTTAAAGTTGCCAAGTCTGGTTTTAGTACACAACTACAAAAAGCGGCAAACGATTTATGGAAAGCCAAAGGTAAATCTCTAGTTGTTGCAGGTGGAAATAACAAAGACATACATATAGTTGTTAATGCAATTAATGACTTATTAAGCAACCATGGTGCAACCATAGATTTTTCTATTCAATCGAAGCTCAAAACTGGTAACGATTCTGATGTTACGGAATTAATTAACGATATGAATTCTGGTAAAGTTGGAGCAGTAATAGCTTACAACGTAAATCCAGTTTACAATTTAGCTCGAGGTGCAGAATTTGCTTCTGCTTTGAAAAAAGTTGAACTATCGGTTTCCTTTTCAGATAAAAATGATGAGACCGCATCTGTGATGAACTTTGTTTGTCCAGACCATAACTACCTAGAAAGTTGGAGCGATGCACACCCTTATACTGGGGTTTACGCTTTAGTTCAGCCAACAATCAATCCTTTATTTAATACACGTCAAGCTCAAGCGTCTTTAATGTCTTGGACAGGTTTAGGAGCGGATTTCTATACCTACCTAAAGAGTTACTGGACTAAAAATATTTTGGGTTCCACTTCTTGGAGTTCAGCACTACACGATGGAGTATTTAAAACAAGCACTACTGAAAAAACTCCTGCATACCAAGGATCTATAGATTCTGCTGTAAGCGCATTAAGTAGCTTATCTGGAGATTCTATTGATTTAATACTGTATACCAAAACAGGTATCGGCTCAGGAGAATTTGCAAATAACCCTTGGTTACAAGAATTGCCCGATCCGATTACTAAAAATACTTGGGACAACTATTTAACCGTATCTCCTCGTTTTGCAAAAGAGTTAGGCTTAACAAATGAAAATGTTTCAAATGGCGCCTTAGATGGCGACGTAGTTGATTTAACTGTTAATGGGCTTACGTTAAGAGTTCCAGTATTGGTTCAACCCGGACAGGCATACAAAACGCTTGGTTTAGCAGTAGGTTACGGTCGTATTGGCTCAGGTAAAGCTGGTGACGGAGTAGGTGTTAATGCTTTTGTTTTTGCAGACAATTTCAGCACCAACTTATCTGGCGCTACGCTTACAAAGGTAGAGGGTGAAGTTCACGGTTTTGCATCTACTCAACTACATCATACTATGATGGGTAGAGATAGAATTGTAAAAGAAACAACACTCGATGCTTTCAAAAAAGACCCGACTTCTGGAAACGAACAAATGTTGTTGGCTACTCATAAAGGCCCTCAAGCCCCAGAAAAAGTTACCCTTTGGGAAGAACACGATCGCGACGTTCATTGGTGGAACCTTTCCATTGACCTGAATAGTTGTACCGGATGTGGTTCTTGTGTAATAGCTTGCCATGCAGAAAATAATGTTCCTGTTGTTGGTAAAGAAGAAATTAGACGATCTCGTGATATGCACTGGTTGCGTATCGACAGATATTACTCTAGTGACATGACACAAGAAAAAGCGGATGCCGAAGGTGTGTCTGCCATCGATAAATTCTTGGAAATGGAAGTTGCATCACAAGCAGAGACTTTAGAGGTAGTATTTCAACCTGTAATGTGTCAGCACTGTAATCACGCTCCCTGCGAAACTGTTTGTCCTGTTGCAGCTACTACTCACTCCAGAGAAGGTTTAAACCACATGGCTTACAACCGTTGCGTTGGTACTCGTTACTGTGCAAATAACTGTCCTTACAAAGTGCGTCGATTTAACTGGTTTAACTACTCAGATAATGAGCAGTTCGACTTCTATATGAACGATGACTTAGGTAAAATGGTTCTTAATCCAGACGTAACAGTTCGTTCTCGTGGGGTTATGGAAAAATGTTCTATGTGTATTCAAATGCTTCAAAAAGTAAAGCTAGACGCAAAGAAAGATGGTAGAAAAGTTCGCACAGGAGAGGCTCAAACAGCTTGTTCTATTGCTTGTGATACAGGTGCCTTAACTTTTGGTGATGTATTAGACGAAAAGTCTGATGTATTTACGGAGTCTAAAAGCCCTAGAGCATACCACCTATTAGAAGAGCTAAATACAGCCCCTTCAGTATGGTATCAAACAAAAGTACGTAACAAAGAAATTTAATTCTATAAACAATGCATTACGAATCTCCAATTAGAGAGCCGCTTATCCTAGAGGATAAGACTTTACACGACATCACTGAGGATGTGGCTCGTCCTATAGAAGGTAAGGCTAACAAGTATTGGTGGGCTTTATTCATTGCTGCACTACTCGCATTTATGTGGGGCGCTGGTTGTTTGGCTTATACAGCGGGTACAGGTATCGGTGTGTGGGGTCTTAATAAAACAGTTGGTTGGGCATGGGATATTACCAACTTTGTTTGGTGGGTAGGTATCGGTCACGCAGGTACACTAATCTCGGCAGTACTCTTACTGTTCCGTCAAAAATGGCGTTTGTCAATCAACCGTTCAGCAGAAGCAATGACTATTTTTGCCGTAATTCAGGCTGGTTTATTCCCGATTTTTCACATGGGTAGACCTTGGTTAGCTTACTGGGTTTTACCATTGCCAAATAACTTTGGTTCGTTATGGGTAAACTTTAATTCTCCATTGTTGTGGGATGTATTTGCAATTTCTACTTACTTAACTGTTTCTTTAGTGTTTTGGTACATGGGTTTAATCCCAGATTTCGCAATGATTCGCGACAGAGCAGTAAAACCAACGGTAAAGAAAATTTACGCCATTTTATCCTTCGGATGGTCTGGTAAAGCAAAGCATTGGCAACGTTTCGAAGAGCTTTCATTAGTTCTTGCAGGTTTAGCTACACCCTTAGTACTCTCGGTACACACCATTGTATCTATGGATTTTGCTACTTCTGTAATACCAGGTTGGCATACAACTATATTTCCTCCTTACTTTGTTGCAGGCGCAATTTTCTCAGGATTTGCCATGGTTCAAACCTTACTTTTAGTAATGCGTAAAGTGGTTAATATGGAAGCATACATCACTATCAAGCACATAGAATACATGAACATTGTAATCATGGTTACAGGTTCTATTGTTGGTGTAGCTTATATTACAGAATTGTTCATTGCTTGGTATTCGGGTGTAGAGTTCGAGCAATACGCATTCCTTAACAGAGCAACCGGTCCTTACTGGTGGGCGTATTGGTCTATGATGACTTGTAATGTATTCTCGCCACAGTTTATGTGGTTTAAGAAATTAAGAACAAGCATTGCCTTTACCTTCTTTATTTCAATAATTGTAAATATCGGTATGTGGTTCGAGCGTTTTGTAATTATCGTTACTTCGCTTCACAGAGATTATTTACCTTCTTCTTGGTCTATGTTCTCTCCAACTTTTGTAGACATAGGTATTTTTATAGGTACCATAGGTTTCTTCTTCGTGTTGTTCCTATTGTATGCTAGAACGTTCCCTGTTATTGCTCAAGCTGAGTTGAAAACTATTGTGAAATCATCTGGTTCTCAGAATAAAAAATAAACGTAATGAGTAAAAAAGTAATTTACGGAGTTTACGATGATGACGATGTAATCCTGAAAGCGGTAAAAGATATCCGTGCCAAAGGAATTCATGTAGATGAGGTGTATTCTCCATTTCCAATTCACGGACTAGACCATGCTTTAGGATTAAAACCATCGCGTTTAGCTATTGCATCCTTTTTATACGGTTGTACAGGCTTGTCTTTAGGTCTGCTAATGATGTGGTACATGATGATTCAGGATTGGCCGCAAATTATTGGTGGGAAACCAAACTTTAGTCTCTTAGACAATATACCTGCATTCGTTCCAATTGCATTTGAATTAACTGTTTTCTTTGCTGCTCACCTTATGGTATTAACGTATTTAATGCGTTGCAAATTATATCCAGGATCTTCAGAAACAAGTCCAGATCCTCGTACTACAGATGATAAGTTTTTGATGGAAATAGAGGCTCATGGAAATGAAGCCGATCTTATAGCCATTATGAAAGAAACTGGAGCTACAGAAGTCAAAGAAGAAAAAATCGCCTAATAAAGATCTATACAATGAAAAAGGTTACAAAGATCGCATCTCTTACATTCGCAACTATAGCTGCTTCATTTATGTTGCAGTCTTGCGGTGCAGAAGGAGATCACCCTGGCTACGAATATATGCCAAACATGTACCGTTCTGCTTCTTACGATACGTATTCAGAAAACCCTGTTTTCGATAATGGTATCACATCTCAATACAATGTAAAAGGAACTATTCCTAGAGGCTTTGCCCCATTTGAATATTCCAATACATTAGAAGATTATTTAAGATCTGGTAAAGAATTGAAGAACCCATTAAGTACAAACACAAAGTTAGTAACTGAGGGAAAAGAACTTTACGAAATGTTTTGTGCACACTGTCACGGAGATAAAGGAATGGGTAAAGGAAGTGTAAATCATCCAGTTTATAGCGCAGTTCCGTCTTATTCAGATGCTGTTTCTCCACGTAGATCGGGTGCTACAATGAGCGAACTAAGCGATGGCGAAATTTTCCATACCATTACTTATGGCATAAATGCTATGGGGCCTCATGCGAGTCAATTAACGCAAGAGGAGCGTTGGAAAATTGTGCTTTACGTACACGAATTACAAAAAGGATCTAACTAATAACCTAACGGAAAGCGAACAATGTATACGGTTACTAAAAATACGAAGCTCATTTCTTTAGCACTAATGCTTATTGGTGTTGTTGCTCTTGGTTACGGCTTTATGCAAGGAGCAGGTCATCACACAGACGAAGAAATAGCACATCAAGTAAATGCTTTTGCTCAAGATTTGCATTTGGATTCTCACCAAGTTAATGATGCGCAAGATGCTCATAGTCATGATGACACCCATTCTCATGCTGGTCATGCTGTTGGAACGGAAAGTCACTACGCACCATTATTCCATAAAATTGAAGCTGAATTTCACCTTCATTTTTCTGCTAACGAAATTGCTGAATCTCATGATTTAGAACACGTGATTCACGCTACAACTCATGCTTTACATGCTAAAGGACAAAGACCTTGGTCTAGTTTATTGGTAGCGGCTATATTTTTCTTAGGAGTTTCTTTAGTTTCAATATTCTTCCTAGCACTACAATATGTTGCAGAAGTTGGTTGGACCGTAGTTCTTAAGAGAGTACTCATGGCTATTGGTTCTTTTTTACCTTACGTCGGTGCTGTTTTGTTAATCATCTTTATTACCGGTGGTTTACACTTGTTTGGTAACCACACATACCACTGGATGGCTCCTGGTATTATGGACCCTGAGAGTTCCAATTACGATGCAATTATTGCAGGAAAAGAAGCGTACCTAAACTTAGGATTCTTTCTTTTAAGAGCTGTAATATATCTTGCTGGTTGGTACTTTGGTTTAAAAAAATTAATCAGCCTTTCTTTACTAGAAGACAAACATGGTGGATTAGATTATTACAACAAGAGCGTAAAAGTATCGGCTATTTTTATTGTCTTTTTTGCTATAACCTCCTCTATGATGGCTTGGGATTGGATCATGTCTATTGACACACACTGGTTCTCTACCTTATTTGGTTGGTATGTATTTGCCGGAATGATGGTTACCGTATTTGTCGTATTGTCGATGGTAATAGTTCATTTAAAAAGTAAAGGACAATTAGAGCATGTAAATGAAAACCACATGCATGATGTTGCAAAGTTTATGTTCGCTTTTAGTATTTTCTGGACTTACCTTTGGTTTTCTCAATTTATGCTTATTTGGTATGCAAATATTCCGGAAGAAGTAACGTATTATAATGCTCGTTTCGATGAGTACAGCGTTCCATTTATGACTGCTGTAGTGCTTAACTTTGTTGTTCCTATTTTAATGCTAATCTCTAGAGATGCCAAACGTGTTTCTGGTTTTGTTATCGTAATAGGCTCTATTATTCTTGTAGGACATTATTTAGATTTCTTTGTAATGATTATGCCAGGAACTGTTGGAGGTCATTGGCAATTAGGATTTGTAGAAATCGGTACTTTCCTTGGACTAGGAGGCCTATTTATTAGAGTAGTAACAAAAAAACTAGCAAGTATGGAACTTACTCCAAAGAACCACCCTATGTTAGAAGAAAGTAAGCACTTTCATATTTAATTAAAAAGCACTCACATTAAAATACACCCATGACAGAATTATTAATCTTAGTAGCGATAGTTGTTGCAGTTATAGCAATAGGGCAAGTGGTTAGGATTTTTGAACTTGCAAACAAGATCAAAGGTATAAAGGAATCTGATATTACGGATAAGGACAACGATACTCAAGGAAAACTTTTACTAACCTTCGGTATACTATTTATGGCCTCATTTTTTATAATGACAGCCAAGTGGAATCATCTATTATTACCTGTTTCTGCTTCCGAACACGGTGTAGATATAGATTTCTTGATGAGTATCTCAATGGGATTAATCATTGTAGTTTTCCTTATTACGCAACCCGTATTGTTTTATCTATCCTATAGATACAGAGGTCGTAAAGATCGTACTGCAAGCTTTATCTCTCATAACGACAAAGTTGAAATCATTTGGACAGCTGTACCAGCCATCGTATTAACTGTACTAATTGTTTATGGACTTCAAACTTGGTCTAATATTATGGACCGATCAGACCTTAAAGATGCAGTTGTAATTGAAGTTTACGGACAACAATTTAATTGGACTGTTCGCTATGCTGGTGAAGACAACAACCTAGGTGCTTCAAATGTTCGTTTTGTTGGAGGCATAAACACCGTAGGTGTTGTATCCGAATCTGCTTACACAAAACAAACTGCAGATATCGAAAAAAACATCGCAAACACTAAAATACAAATTGCTGAAGAGCTTAATGCAAACAAACGAGTTAAAAAAGAAGCGCGTTTAGCAAAGATGGAAGCAAAGAAAAACACACTATCTTCTTTAATTTCAAGAACTCCTAAGGATTTATTAGCTGCTGCCGAAGATGACATTGTTGTTAAAGAATTGCACCTTCCAGTAAATAAATCTATTCAGCTTAAATTCCGTTCTCAAGATGTTATTCACTCTGCATATATGCCCCACTTTCGTGTGCAAATGAATTGTGTTCCTGGTATGAATACTGATTTTGTTTTCAAGCCAACCATCACAACAGAAGAAATGAGAATTGAAACCGGAAACGAAGCGTTTGAATACGTTTTACTTTGCAATAAAATTTGTGGTGCAGCGCACTACAATATGCAACTTAAAGTTATTGTAGAATCTGAAGAAGATTACAACAATTGGCTTTCGGAACAAACTGTATTTGCTGCTTCAAATAATTAAGAGAAAGAACCACTAACACTATAACTTTAGAACTATGTCAGAACACGGCCACCACGAAGAGAATTTCTTTTCAAAGTACGTTTTC
>CAWVTK010000013.1:0-21736 GCA_963933205.1 uncultured Flavobacteriales bacterium | reverse complement strand
TGACGTACTAAATGATAAAGTATTAAAAGAAAAAACACCTATTTTAGGTATTTGTTTAGGAATGCAATTGATGACTAACGGAAGCGAAGAGGGGAAGATTCCAGGATTTGGATTTATAGATGCAGAAACAAAAAAGTTTAATTTTAATAATATTAAATCTGATAGAAAGTTAAGAATTCCACATATGGGATGGAATATTTCAGAACCTAGTAAGCCTTCTAAATTAATGGATAACATGTATGATAATCCTCGATTTTATTTTGTGCATGGGTATTACGTTGAACTTAATAATAAAGAAGATGAATTAACTCTAACCCAATATGGAACTCCTTTCACCTCGGCATTTGAAAAAGATAATATTATAGGAACCCAATTCCATCCAGAGAAAAGCCATAAGTATGGTATGAAACTGTATGAAAATTTTATAAAAAACTATTAAAATGCTTTTTGAAAGACTAATTCCTTGCTTATTATGGCAAAACGAAGGATTGATTAAAACAACCAAATTTAAGAAAGCTATATATATTGGAGATGCAACTAATGCTATCAGAATTTTTAATGACAAAGAAGTTGATGAATTAATTTTATTAGATATAGACGCCTCAAAAGAAAATAGAGGTCCTGACTTAGGGCTTATTGAAAGAGTAGCTTCAGAATGCTTTATGCCTTTATGTTATGGTGGTGGAATTTCTACATTAGAAGATATAAAAAGAGTATTAGAAAAAGGAGTAGAAAAAGTGTCAATTAGTTCAGCAGCTATTAACAACCCTGAGTTTATAAAAGAAGCAGCTAAAGTATTCGGTTCATCAACTATTGTGGTTTGTATAGATTATAAAAAAAACCTGTTCGGAAAAAATAAAGTCTTTACGAAAAGAGGTGCAAAAAAAAGTAACTATAACCCTATCGATTTTGCTAAATTAATGGAAGAAATGGGAGCTGGAGAAATTTTAATACAATCTATAGATAGGGATGGAACTATGGCTGGTTATGACAAAAACATATTAAAAGAAATTACTACTCAAGTAACAATACCCGTTATAGCAATGGGTGGAGCTAAAAATATTAACGACCTGTATAATGTTATAGAAACAACTAGTGTTTCAGCAGCAGCAGCAGGTAGTACCTTTGTTTTTCAAGGAAAAAACAAAGCGGTTTTAATTAACTACCCTAAAAGATAACTATCAAAAAATGCAAAAAAGATACCAGATTTGTACACGTTGTGTAATGGATACATCAGATAAGGAAATAACATTTACTGAAAAAGGAGAATGTAACCATTGTAGAGGTTATGATATCAATATGCAAAGTATTCCCAAAGATGAGGTATTGAAGCGGAAAGAATTAGATAGAATTGTAGACGAAATAAAAAAAGCAGGAAAGGGGAAAGAATACGATTGTATTTCTGGTGTTAGTGGAGGAGTGGATAGCACATACTTAACATATATGCTTAAAGTTTTGGGACTAAGGGTTTTAGTTGTGCATTTAGATAATGGCTGGAATTCTGAGCTTGCTGTAAAAAACATAGAAAATATTGTAACAAAATTAGATTTTGATTTATATACAAATGTGCTAGATTGGCAAGAGTTTAAAAGCTTACAAGTAGCTTATTTAAAAGCTTCAGTATTAGATTTAGAAGCTTTATCAGATCACGCAATATTTGCAACGTTGTACAAAACAGCGAACAAGTATAATATAAAAAATATTATAACTGGGGGTAATTTAGTTACTGAAGGAATTTTACCTATGTCTTGGAGATATGACAGGAAACTTACAGATGCTGTAAATATTAAGTCAATTTACAAACAATTTGGAGGGAAAAAAATAGAAAGTTTTCCGTCAACTAGTATTCAGAAACTAGCGTATTATATGAAGGTGAAAAAGATAAAAATGATTGATTTATTAAATTTTTTACCCTACGAGAAGGATGAAGCTAAAAGAATAATTACAGAGAAATTAGATTGGAAAGATTACGGAGGTAAACATTATGAAAGTATTATTACAAGATTCTATCAAGGGTATATATTACCAAATAAGTTTGGAATTGATAAACGTAGAGCACATTTAGCAACTCTTGTAGCATCAAATCAAATGAGTAGAGAAAGTGCTATAGAGGTATTGAAAACCCCTACATTACCAGACGAAATATTGCGTCAAGATATAGAGTATGTACCTAAGAAATTAGGATTAAGTAACAAAGAGTTTGAAGATATAATGAAACAAACGCCTAAATCTCATGAAGATTATCCAACTGATTTAAAGTTAAGAAACATATTATTTGGTATAAATAGAAAAGTAATTAAGAATGGGTGAAAAAATATTCATTGTTATTTATGCGGATGAAATAGGTGGAGCAGAATTGCGTTTTTTTGGTTTGTGGAAACAAGCAATTAAACAGAATAATAATAGACATGACTATTATATTGTAATTTCAAAAGAATTACTAGATGTATTATTATTAAGAGAAACTATTGAAGATAGAAGCATTCTTAAGAAGAACAAAAACATTGTTTTGTATGACTTTAATATAGGCTCTAAAAAACTTAAAATTTTTGTAAATCAGCTTACAACAAAAAATGATATAGTACATTTTGCAGATATTATTCCTAGTCGTTCAGCTAAAGCAAATCAAATATTCTCAATTACCCAATCTAGTTTCAAAAATTTAAATTTTAAGGGTCAGGTAGCACAAATTTTGGGTGCTTTTTATGCAAATTGGCTAGATGTTTTAGACCCATCCATCTATAAAACATTAAAAAAAATATTTTTTTATAAAAGAAATAAAATTTCTTTAACAACGAATAGTTATTGCGATATTGATAAATTCAAAACAATACCTTACAAAGAAAAAAAGGATTGGTTTGTGTTTTTAGGACGATTTGAGAAAGGTAAACAAGTTGATAAACTTATTGATATATTACCTGAGATATATCAAGGCTTAAAAGATAATTTTAATAATGATTTAAAGTTTATTTTTTTAGGATATGGTTATTTAAATGAATCAATTAAAAACAAAATAAAAGAGAGTAGGTTTAATGATGTACCCATAACAATAGAGTACTGCTCAACTCCTCAAAAAATATTATCAGAGAGCAAGTTTTTCTTCTCTTTACAATTGCATAATAACTATCCATCTAGAAGTTTAATGGAAGCTATGAGTGCCGGAAATATTCCAATATGCACAGATATAGGTGAAACAAGATGGTTGGCCAAGCCAGAATTTTCATTTTATGTTCCAGAATCTTTTTCTTTTAATGATTTTAATGAAGTAATTGAAACTTTAAAAAATCATAGTCAAGAAAGACTGGAAATAAAATCAAATTTAGCAAGACAAACGGTATCAAATGAACATACAATAGAAAAGATGTTTGACTACTATCATAGTATATATTGTAGAATTCATGATAACCATAAATAAAAATCTTTTTTGAATGTTTTATCACTAAAAAAATTGGTGTGTACACTACTTATTAAGAAACAAGAAAAAGAATAAATTTATTATGAGCAAAGAAGATAGTATTGTAATCATAGATTATGGAATGGGTAATTTAAATTCCGTAAAAAGAAAACTACATTTACTAAACATTAATGCTTTGGTCTCTTCAGATATAAATGAAGTAAAATCCGCAAGCAAACTCATTCTTCCTGGAGTTGGTCATTTTGCCAATGCAATGAAAAATTTAAAAGATTTAGGATTAATAGATATCTTAAACCAAAAAGTACTTGTAGAAAAAACCCCAATATTGGGCATTTGTTTAGGAATGCAAATCATGGCAAAAAAGAGTGAAGAAGGTAATTGTCCTGGACTTGGTTGGTTTGATGCCGATGTTGTAAAATTTAACATGAAGGACAAGTTGAAATATAAAATACCACAAATTGGTTGGAATCAAATAGCAATTGAAAAGTCGAGTAAGTTAATGCATTCTATACCAGATTATTCAGAATTTTATTTTGTGCATTCGTTTCATTTTCGATGTAATAATAAAATAGATATATTAAACACAACAGATTACGAATTGAATTTCACATCTGCTGTAGAAAAGAATAATATTTTTGGAGTACAGTATCATCCCGAAAAAAGTCATGATGTAGGTTTGCAAATGATTACTAATTTCATAACATTATAATGTTTCGCCCCAGACTTATTCCCGTTTTATTACTAAAAAAAGACTTTTTAGTAAAATCCGTGCAATTTAAGAAGCATCAATATATTGGCGACCCAATAAATGCAGTAAAGATTTTTAATGATTTGAAAGCCGATGAATTGGTTTTTTTAGACATTGATGCCTCAAAAGAAAAAAGACTAATTTCATTAGACTTTGTTAAAGATGTAGGAGAAGAAGCTAACATGGCATTTACTGTTGGTGGTGGGATAAAATCAATTTCAGATATTAGAAGTATTATCAATGCAGGAGCGGAAAAAGTCATTATTGGTTCTGCAGCTTATCTTAATGAAAACTTCATAAAAGATGCTGCAAACACATTCGGATCTTCAACAATTTCTGTTTGTATTGATGTTAAAAAAAATTTTTGGGGAACTGAAAAAGCCTGGGTAATGAACGGTACAAAACCTATTGCAGATGACGTTGTAGATTTTGCAAAAAAAATGGAAAATTTTGGGGCTGGAGAAATAATCATTCAGTCTATAGCAAGAGATGGGATGATGAACGGCTATGACATAGCGTTAGTTAAAAAGATTTCAGAAAACCTCACCATCCCCGTAGTAGCATTAGGTGGAGCAGGAAAACTATCTCACCTTAAAGATGTTTATCAACAAGGATATGCAAATGGATTGGCAGCGGGTAGCTTTTTTGTTTACCACGATGAAAATAAGGGAGTTTTAATTAACTATCCGAAGAAAGAAGATTTAAAAAAACTAAAATAAAACGAAATGAGTGATTACCAAATATGCAGTAGATGTGTTATGGATACGAGTGATCCCGATATAGTTTTTGATTCAGAAGGGATTTGCAACCATTGTACTGATTATTTAGAATTAAGAAAAAACCATAAACCTTATACAAAAGAAGAATCAAAACCAAAACTTGAAGCAATTGCCAAAGAAATTAAAAATACTGGTAAAAACAGAAAGTATGATTGTATAGTTGGTATTAGTGGTGGAGTTGACAGTTGCTACACTGCTTATTTATGTAAACAAATGGGTTTACGAGTTTTACTTATGCATATGGATAATGGCTGGGATTCTGAAATTGCTGTTAAAAATATAAAAACAATAGCTCAAAAATTAGATTATGATTACATGAGTTACGTTATGGACTGGGAGGAGTTTAGAGAAATTCAGTTGGGTTTTATTAAATCTTCTATTGTAGATATTGAAATGCCAACAGACATTGGTATACCCGCTTCGATTTTTAAAATTGCTACTAAACATAATATTAAATACATTATTTCTGGTGGTAATTTATCTGCCGAGGGAATTTTACCTCTACAGTGGGGCTATCATGTTTTAAAAGACATTAAATTATATAAACACATAGTTAAAAACTATAGTTCAAAAAAACTATCGAAAATACCTACTATAGGTCTTCTTGGAGACTTTTATTTTAAATTTGTAAAACGTATTAAAAGAGTTTATATACTAAACTACTATCCTTTTGATAAAGATAAAGCAAAAGCTTTTTTAATAAAAGAATTGGGATGGATAGATTATGGTGGTAAGCATCACGAATCAAAAATTACTGCTTTTTGGCAGTCTTATGTAATGCCTACTAAATATAATATGGATTATAGAAGAGCTACTTTTTCTTCACAAATCTGTTCTAATCAAATTTCTCGAGATAAAGCATTAGAATTATTAAAGCCACTACCTTACGATGTTTCAAAGATTCAACTTGATAAAGAATTTATAGCCAAAAAATATGGAGTCAGTACTTCTGAATTTGATGGGTATTTAAGTTTACCTCCAAAAACATACAAGGACTTCCCTAATAATAAAAAGTTAATACTATTTATTTACGATTTATATAGAAAGCTTTTTTCTTAAACAAGAAAAATAGAGGTCTAAAAAAACAAAAAGTATATAAACAAGTATAAATATACTAATAGATTTTTTAATTTGATAACAAATAGTATTCGTTAATTTATGTGTGGATTTGCAGGATTTATAGATTTTAATAAAAAAAGTTCTCAAGAGGAATTAATCAAAATGAACGATGCTATACAGCATCGAGGTCCTGATGCTGCAGATTATTTTTTTAAAAAAGAAGAAAACAAACACATTGGTTTAGGACACAGGAGATTAAGCATTATAGATTTACATGAAAGTGCAAATCAACCCATGGTTTTTAACAATTTAACAATTGTTTTTAATGGAGAAGTTTATAATTACAAAGAAATAAAACAAGAATTATTAGCCAAAGGAAGAGTTTTTAAAACCCAGTCAGATACTGAAGTTATTTTGCAATCATTTGATGAATGGAAAGAAGATTGTGTCCATAAATTTATAGGAATGTTTTCTTTTTTAATTTACGATAAAGAAAAAGAAGAAGTTACAGTGTTTAGAGACCGACCAGGAGTGAAACCATTTCATTATTACTGGCATAATAATGTTTTCTTGTTTGCTTCAGAAATAAAATCATTTCATGAGCACTCTCAATTTGTCAAAGAATTAAATCTCGATGCAATCCCACAATTTTTGCAGTATGGGCATATATCTACCCCAAACTCTATATTTAAAAATGTAAAGAAATTAGACAGTGGAAGTTTGCTTAAATTTAATTTTTCTGAAAAAGAGATTGAAATTAAAAAATACTGGAATGTTGATGATTATTACAAGAAACCAAAGCTTAAAATAAGTTTTGAGGAAGCTAAAAAGCAAACCAAAGAACTACTTAAATCTGCTTGTAATTATAGAATGGTTTCAGATGTACCCGTTGGTGTTTTTTTAAGCGGAGGTTATGACAGTACATTGGTCACATCATTGTTGCAAACAACATCATCTCAAAAAATTAAGACATTTACGATTGGTGTAGATGATGAAAAATTAAACGAAGCAACTTTTGCAAAGGAAACTGCAAAACATTTAGGAACTGAACATACAGAAGTATATTGTACAAGTCAACAAATGTTTGATTTAATAGATGATTTACCATTCTATTATGACGAACCCTTTGGAGATTCAAGTGCGCTACCAACAATGTTGGTTAGTAAGATGGCAAAAAAAGAAGTAACAGTAGCATTATCTGCGGATGGCGGAGATGAGGTTTTTGCAGGATATAATAGATATGATTATATACCAAAATTACAACAGATTCAAAAAATTTCTAAACTTCCTTTACCCTTCAGTTTTATTATAGACAAGTTCATAAAGAACGAAAAAGAAGCCAAACGATATAAAAAATTAATAAAGGACTCGTCCTCTGTAAACTTAGCAGATATTTTAAATAGAGCATTTGAGTTTGAAGATCTAAAAAAGCTTTTTAAGTATTCTTTTTCTGAATCAATTTTTGACATCACTGATTTTAAGAGTAAAGAAATAAAAGGTAGTCTATCTCAGATAATGGCATACGATTATAAAACGTATCTATTAGATGATATTTTAATGAAGGTAGATCGTGCTACCATGAGTTCAAGTTTAGAAGGAAGAGAGCCTTTATTAGACCATAGAGTTATTGAATTTGCAGCGCAGCTACCTGATGAGTATAAGTACCGAAAAGGCTCAAAAAAGCATATTCTAAAAGAAATAGTGCATGAATATGTGCCTAAAGAAATGATGGAAAGACCAAAGATGGGCTTTGCTATTCCTGTGTTAAAATGGTTGCAAACATCCTTAAAAGAAAAATTAGAACATTATTTGAGTGAAACATTTATTGTAGAACAAGGGATATTTAACTTTAAGGAAATTAGTTTATTAAAAGAGAATATATTGAATGAATCAGACAAACATTATCAAAAATTGTGGTATTTATTAATGTTTCAAATGTGGCATCAAAAATGGATGAACTAATCTTAATTAATCAATGCTATTTAATTCAATAGACTTTGCACTATTTCTACCAATAGTATTTTTACTATACTGGTTTGTTGTCAATAAAAATGTAAAGCATCAAAATGCATTAATTTTTATTGTAAGCTATGTCTTTTATGGTTGGTGGGATTGGCGATTTTTGTCACTAATCTTATTTAGTACAATTGTAGATTATACAATAGGATTACTGTTAAGCAAAGAAGAGAACCAATCAAAAAGAAAGCTTTTTTTATGGATCAGTATTCTAGTAAATTTAGGGTTTTTAGGTTTTTTTAAATACTCTAATTTTTTCATAGAAAACTTTGTAGAAGCTTTTTCTCTTTTCGGTGCGCAAATAAAACCGAATACATTAAATATAATACTTCCGGTTGGTATTAGTTTTTATACCTTTCAAACACTAAGTTATACCATAGATGTTTACAGACGTAAATTAGAGCCTACAAAAGACTTTATTGTCTTCGGATCATTTGTTAGTTTCTTTCCACAATTAGTTGCCGGACCTATTGAGAGAGCAACTAATTTATTGCCTCAGTTTTATCAAATACGAAAATTTAATTATTCGAGAGCAGTAGATGGTTTAAGACAAATATTATGGGGATTATTTAAAAAAGTAGTCATTGCAGATAATGCTGCAGAGTATGCAAATTTATATTTTAATAATTCAGCAGATTATTCTGGAAGCGCACTAGTCTTAGGAGCAATATTTTTTACATTTCAGATTTATGGAGATTTTTCTGGTTACTCTGATATTGCCATTGGTGTTTCACGTCTTTTTGGTTTTGACTTAAAGAGAAATTTTGCTTTTCCATATTTTTCTAGAGATATAGCAGAGTTCTGGAGACGCTGGCATATATCATTATCATCTTGGTTTAGAGACTACTTGTATATTCCATTAGGAGGAAGTATAGGAGGAACTTGGATGAAAGTTAGAAATACATTTATAATTTTTTTAATAAGTGGTTTTTGGCACGGAGCAAACTGGACATTTGTAGTTTGGGGAGCTCTAAATGCAGTATACTTTTTACCATTATTATTATTAAACAAGAATAGAAGTAATATTGGAACTGTAGCAGAGAATAGTAACCTCCCAACCTTTAAAGAATTTTACAACATTATATTAACATTTAGTTTAACAGTAATTGCATGGGTGTTTTTTAGAGCCGAAAACATAGAACACGCACTAAGTTACCTATCAATTATTTTTAGTAGTTCATTGTTTACAATACCAGTAATAACCTTGAAAATGATGTTGATATTAGTTTTAATCATCTTTTTTATAGCAATAGAATGGCTAGGGAGAACAAATGAATATGCTATTGAAAAATTAGGTTTTTCTAAACCAAGATTTATTAGAGTATCTTTTTATTATATGTTGATTAGTATGATATTTTTATTTGCAGGAAGTAATCAACAATTTATTTATTTTCAATTTTAAAAGATGCAAAAGTTTTTAAAAAAAACACTGTTATTTTTATTTCCACTAGTGGTACTTTCGTTTGTTCTAGATGGTGTTTTGTCTAGTAAGTTAAAAAAAACAACGACTTTATTTAAAGGAGAATACGCAGTTTGGAATGATATTTTTGAAGGAAAAATTGATTCAGATATATTAATCATCGGTTCATCCAGGGCTTGGGTGCATTTTAACCCAACAATGATTACGGAACAAACAGGAATTTCTTGTTATAACATTGGTATAGATGGGCATCCTTTCTTATTACAAAACACCAGGTATGATATTTTAAGAAAATACAATAAAAAACCCAAAACAGTTATCGTTTCTTTAGAGTCCAATAGTTTTTTTAAAAGACCAGACTTATATAATTCTAGTCAATTTTTACCTTACTTAAGAACAAATAAAGACGATTTAAAAGAACCCTTGTTGAAGTTTAAAGGCTTTAATAAATACGATTTTGTATTACCTCTAATAAGATATTATGGTAATTTTTCTGTTTTAAAAGAAGTTTTATTAAGTAGTAGTAATTCAACAAATAGAGTAAAAGGCTTTGAGGCTCATGCTAAAAAATGGAATAGCGATTTACTTAATGCAAAAAAAAAATATAAATCATTAAAAGTAAAAATTGATACTACTACTTTAAATCTTTTTAAAGAATTTGTTAAAAAGAATAAGGCAGAAGAAATAGAAGTGATTTTAGTTTATTCCCCTGAATATATAGAAGGTCAAGAATTTATAAGCAATAGAGATAGTATTATAAATTTATATAAAAAAATAAGTGATGAAAATAAAATATCTTTTATCGATTTTTCTAACGACTCTATATCATATAAAAAAGAATATTTTTACAATGCTACCCATTTAAATAAAAAGGGAGCTAATTTGTTTACCCAAAAGTTAATTGACACGTTAAATAACAAATAAATTTTGAAAAAGAAAATACTTTATTTAAGCTATAACGGAATGATGGAACCCTTAGGGGCTTCTCAAGTGCTTAGTTATTTGTACAAATTATCTAACGATTATGAGTATTATTTAATCTCATTAGAAAAGCAAAGAGACTTAGCAGATAAGATCGAATTTCAAAAGCTTCAAAAAGTTCTAAAAGAAAAAGGGATTCATTGGTTTCCTGTAACCTATAAAACATCAAAAGTTGGGAAGTTTTTAAATCTTATAAACTTTACAAGAAAATCATATTCAGTTATTAGAAATCATAATCTAGTGTTTATACATTGCCGAAGTTACGTTACAGCAATAGCTACTTATTGTATTCAAAAAGTAATACCTGTAAAGTACTTATTCGACACCCGAAACTTCTCTTTCGACGAAAGAGCAGATATTGGTAGTTTAGATAGAGAAAAACTGCCCTATAAAATAGGTAAAAAACTAGAGAAAAAATTATACGTAAACTCTAGTGGTACAGTTATCTTATCAAAAATAGGAAAACAAACGATTGAACAAAATCAACTCTTTAAAGGAGGCGATGAACTAAGTAACATAGAAATAATTCCTACTTGTGTAGATTTAGATAGATTTAGTTTTCATAAAAGATCGTATAATATGAACCAAATAACAATTGGTTATGTCGGTACAGCTGTTGGATGGTATGACTTTGATAAAACAATGCTGACACTCGCTAAAATTATCACCCAAATAAATACGGTTAAATTAGTAGTTTTTAATAGCGACCATCATAATCAACATAGCTATATAAGAAAAAAACTAAAAGAATATAATATCGATCCGGTCAGAGTAACAATAGAAAAGGTTTCCTTTAACGATATGCCAATAAGATTAAAAGAAATCGATATTGCCTTATTTTATATTCATCCATTTTTCTCTAAAAGAGCTTCTGCAGCGACCAAGTTAGGAGAACTATTAGCCTCTGGAATACCTGTTTTAACAAACAAAGATGTTGGAGATCATGAATATTACATAAACACTTACAAAGTAGGGAAGATAGTCGATTTTGAAAACCTGGATAACTATGATTTTAGAAAAGAACTAGAAGAATTAAACAACGAAAAAACGGCTTTAAGGTGTCGGAGTTTAGCAGAAAAATATTTTTCGTTAGATAAAGGAGTTTCAAATTATATAAAAATTTACGAAAACATTTTTAAATAAGTTATGAAAAAAAATGTACTAATTACTGGAGGTGCAGGTTTTATAGGCTCTAATTTGGCTTTAAAACTTATAGATTTAGGGTATGCCGTAACGGTATTAGACAATTTGTCGCCTCAAATACACGGAGATAAATCCATGCTATACGATTCTATAAAAGGCAAAGTTAAGTTTATTAATGGAGATGTTAGAATTAAAGCCGATTGGGAGAATGCATTACAATCTCAAAACATTATCGTTCACTTAGCAGCCGAAACGGGTACTGGACAGTCGATGTACGAGGTTCAGAAATATGTTGATGTAAACGTAAACGGTACCTCAATACTACTCGATTATTTAGTGAATCAAAAGCATTCTGTATCTAAGGTTATTGTTGCTTCTTCAAGAGCTATTTATGGTGAAGGCAAATACATGTGCAATACTCATGGAGCCGTATACCCAAAAGAAAGAATTGAAAAAGATTTGAATCTTGGAGATTTTGAACCAAAGTGTCCAATTTGTGCGAGCGAAGTAGTTATTTGTGCAACTGATGAGGAATCTAAAATTCATCCTTCTTCAGTTTACGGCATAACCAAACAAAATCAAGAACAAATGGTTTTGAATGTTTGTAAATCTATAAACATTCCTGCAATAGCCTATAGATATCAGAATGTATATGGACCTGGTCAATCGCTTAAAAACCCTTATACTGGTATTCTTTCTATTTTCTCAACCCAAATTAGAAACGGAAACGATATTAATATTTTTGAAGATGGAAATGAAAGTAGAGACTTTGTCTTCATTGACGACGTAGTTAACTCTACCGTATTAGGCATACAAAGTTCCAGCGTAGACTTTGAATCCTTTAATGTAGGTTCTGGTGCTCAAACATCAGTAATGCGAGTAGCAGAGGCTCTAAAAGAAAATTATAAAAGTAGTATTAACATCAATATTACAGGCGATTTTAGACTTGGAGACATCAGACACAACTATGCCGATCTGACAAAAATTAAAAATCAGTTAGGCTTTGTGCCTCAGTATGATTTTAAAGAAGGTGTAGAGAAGTTTGTTAACTGGGTATTGTCTCAAGATGTAAACGAAGATCAATACTCTAAGTCTATTAATGAAATGAAAGCTAAAGGCTTATTCAAAAATTCAAAAAACGCATAAAATGAGATTCGTATTTTTTTCGTTTAGAAACTTTGAAAGAGACGGCGGTGGGAGTATTAGGATGTATGGAATTTTAAACTCTCTTGCAGCAAATAATTCAAATAGAGTAGTCTTTATATCAAATGCAAAGGACAAAAATAATTTTCACCCTAACATACAACACCAATCAATAAATTTAGAAGTATCAAACAAAAGTAAAAAGATACTTCAAGGCTTAACCAGTTTTTTACCAGCACCAATAATTTTCTTAGTTTACAGCAAATTACTAAAGAAAGTGAAAACTTCTATTGATGCAATTAGAGAGAAAGACGAACCTGTCTATTTTTTCGAGTATTTGGACAATACCATAGGCTATTTACTAAATGCAAAAGACCAAAAGTATGCGTACATAAATGACATACATGGTATTAGTACAATTGAGTTCAAGTATCAATATCAAAATGCGACTAAAATTATAAACAAAACACTCTTTTATTTTAAATATATAGCGTCTTACCTTTTAGATAAGAAAGTATTTTCGAACGCTAATGGCTTTATATATGCAAGTGATTCAATGAAAGAATATTACCAGAGTTTATACAAAGGTTTAGACCTTAAAAGACACTGTGTACTTCCCTATCTGTTAGGTGATGTATCGGCAAGAAATAGTTTAAACAGTCATTTAGGTCAAGAGCTTAAAAAAAGATACAAAATAAATGAAAAAGATTTTATTCTATTTTTTGCAGGAGGATACAAACCAACAGCTGGAGTAGAAGACTTAATTTTAGCGTTTGATAGATTGTACCGAAAACATCAAAACTTAAAAATGATCCTTATAGGAGAAGGACCAAACAAAGAACAGTGTCTTAACTTAATAAAAGAAAAACAGATAGGTGACCGAATCATATTAATAAACAGGGTTCCTTACCAAGATTTACCTACCTATCAAAATATTGCAAATGTTGTGGTTTGTCCAGATAAACAAAATCCATACTCTGAGCTTATTGTACATTTAAAATACTTCGATTCCTTAAGCTCGGGAAAAATTGTAATAAATGGAGGTTTTAAGAGTGTTAAAGAAATTAATAAAAATGAATTTTTAGCCTTAAACTTTATTCCTTCAGATGTAAACAGTTTAACCCAAGTAATTGAACACTCAATTACCAATTACGAAGTGCTTATTGACAAGTTCAAATCAACACAAAAATATACTTTAGAGAATCTAACGTATGCATCATTAATCAATAGACTTTATACTTTATAAAAATGTGGTTATTAGATGTTTTAATTTGTTTTTTAATCCTGATGTTTGGCATAAATTTCAAAAAGAAATTTAAAGGTCTAAACCTAAGAGATAAAAAGATATTAGACTATCTTTTTTATTTTCATACCCTTGTTGGTGTAATTTTCTATTTTTATATAATAGGAAGAGGAGATGCTGTATACTATTGGATGCGCACTAAAGAACTAACCCTTAATGTTCTTTGGTATAATTTACTTAATCAAGGTCATGCTTCTGATTTCATCTATTTTTTTAACTACCTATTTTCAAACACTTTAGACCTTAGTTTTTTTACAGGATCAATTTTATACACGGTATTAGGATATATTGGCCTGGTTTATTTTTATCTAATTCTAAAAAAAATAGTACCAAATTATCATTACTTAAGAAAGTTAAAAATTTTAAATATTTCTGTTTTTCCATTTTTTCTATTTTTCCCAAATCTACATTTTTGGTCTTGCGGAGTCGGTAAAGACACCTTACTGTTTTTATGTGTCGCTTTATTTATATACTCCCTCATAGAGCTAAAAAAAAATATTGGAAACCTATCACTAAGCATCCTTCTGTCTGTTTTTGTGAGACCACATATGACTATTTTTTTAATTGCAGGTTTTGGAATTGGCTATACCTTAAGTAGTAATATAACGACGTATAAAAAAGTCATTATGAGTTCAGTTTTTGTTTTTGCATTTTTTTTACTGTTTGACTATGCACTAAATTTCATTCAGTTAGAAAGTGTCGACACTTCGTCAATAAAAGAATACGCCGATACTAAAGCTAAAGTTTTGAGTTCTAAATCTAATTCAGGTGTAGATATTTCGGGATATCCATATCCATTAAAAATTTTAACCTATTTATACAGACCTTTCTTTTTTGATATTAATAATCCAATAGCTGTTATTGCATCTTTTGAAAATTTATTTTTGTTACTATTGACACTGAAAATTTTTAAATTCAAAAATATTAGACACATAAAACAAGCAAGCCATATTATAAAAGGGAGCATTGTATTTCTTTTAATTGGTACTTTAACATTTTCCTTGATTTTAGGAAATTTGGGTATTATGTTACGTGAAAAAAATATGTTCACCCCTGTGTTTATAATCGTTGCTTATTGGTTGCTTTCGGTTTCTAAGCTGAATCAGAAACAAAACTAATTATGGGAATTAAAATACTAATTACTGGAGATTATTGCCCAATAGGTAGAACCAAAGAATTACTAGAAGCTGGGAATTATGAGGATGTATTTGGATTGTTTACCCCCTATATTGAGCAATCAGATTTTGCCATTACAAACTTAGAAGCACCTCTTACAAATTCTACAAATGAAATAGAAAAAACAGGACCAAATATTAAGGCACCTAAAGCCCTCTTAAAACCTTTAAAAAGTATAAGTTTTAATGCGGTTACTCTGGCGAACAATCATATCATGGATTATGGAGCACAAGGATTATCTTCGACGATTAATATTTGTGAAGATGAGAAAATACGCTTTGTTGGTGCAGGTAAGAATTTAGACGAAGCCAGAAAACCACTTACTATTACAGTAAATTCAAAAAAAATTGCGATAATAAACATTGCAGAAAACGAATTTTGTGCTGCAACCAAAGACCGTTCTGGAGCTAATCCTCTAAACTTAATTACGAACCATTACGATATTAAAAAAGCCAAAACTGAAAACGATTTTGTGATCGTTATTTCTCATGGAGGTAGAGAGCATTACCAACTTCCAAGCCCACAACTAAGAGAAAGATATCGTTTTTTTATTGACAGTGGAGCAGACACCGTAATTGGTCATCATACTCACTGTTATAGTGGTTATGAGCACTACAACAACAAGCTTATATTTTATAGTTTGGGTAACTTTATTTTTGATTACAAGAAAAAGTATCAAAAAGGTTTATGGACTCAAGGCTATGGTGTAATGTTAAATATTGAAGACGAAAAGATAAACTTTGACCTAATACCATTTAACCAAGGAAGAGAAAACAAGTCAAAGTTAGAGTTATTAAAAGGAGAAGAAAAAAATGTATTTGACGCCAAAATAGATGAACTCAATACGATTATATCTAATGATGTATTGTTAGAAAAAGCTTGGAGCAAATATATTGAAACTCAAAAAAAGTCATATAAAGCAAATTTATTTATTCAAAACAGGTATGTAAGAGCCTTGATAAGCAGAGGTTTATTGCCCGAATTTTATTTTCATTCTAAAAAACACCAAACATTATTATTTAACTTGTTTAGATGCGAAACTCACAGAGAGATAATGATTGATGTATTAAAAGAAGATTACGAATTTTAAATTATGAAAGATAAAATTTACTTTTTACTACCTCATTTTTTTCAGAATATACTCGTAACTATATTTAATACTCAAGCCTATAGAAAGCGATACGGGGGAAGGTATAAACATTATTTGACCCTCTTTAAAAAAAACAGAACCCTAACAAGTGAAGAGCTTACTAACTTACAAAGAGCTAGGTACACTAATTTTATTGACCATGCTGTAAGCAAATCAAACTATTACAGGGGCCTACTTTCAAATATTAAAGAGTATAATAATTTAGATGCAATTAAAAAACTGCCAATTACCAGTAAAGAGAACTTAAGGGTAAGTAGTCAGCGTATTAATACAATTTCATCAAAGTCTGGAATAATCTCTAAAACAGGAGGTACCACAGGTAAATCTTTAGAAGTTTTATTTACGGATATTAATATGCAAGAAAGATTTGCAATGTTAGATGACTTTAGATCCAGATTTGGATATAAGTTAGGAAAAAAAACAGCTTGGTTTTCTGGCAAGAACATCTTAAATAAAAAGGATCTCAAAAAAAACAGGTTCTGGAAAACAGACTACTTACATAAGGTGCGTTACTATTCAACATTTCATATAAACGATTCGTATTTAAAATACTATATAGAGGATTTAATAAAATACAAAACAGAATATATTGTTGGTTTTCCTTCATCCTTATTAAGTATTGCTAAATTCGGATTAAAGCACAATTATAATTTCCCTGTAGGATTAGTGAAAGCAATATTTCCAACAGCAGAAACCATTACAGATGATATGAGAACCGATATTGAAACGTTTTTTAAATGCTCAATGTACAACCAATACGCATCATCCGAAGGAGCGCCTTTTATTTTTGAGTGCGAACAAAGAAATTTACACTTAGAAATGCAGAGCGGTATTTTTGAAGTTTTGGATAACAACAATCAGCAGACAAGATCTGGGAGACTAATTTTAACTTCATTTACTACGGAGGGCACACCATTAATCCGATACGATATTGGGGATTCTATTACTTTATCGGATGAAAATTGTACCTGTGCTAATAACAATCCTTTAATAAAAGAAATTTTAGGAAGAATAGATGATTATATTTATTCACCAGAAAATGGAAAAATTAATTTGGGGAATATTTCCAATACTTTGAAAGATACAAAAGGAATAATAAGGTTTCAAGTAGTTCAGGACGCCTTAAACGAACTATTAATTAAAATTGAAGTCGACCAACTTTTGTACTCTAAAAAAATAGAAGCTATTTTTATTAAGAATTGGCGGAGTAGAGTCGGAAACAACATGAAAATTAATCTTAAATGTTTAGAAACCATTGATGTAGAAAAAAGTGGGAAGTTTCGATTTATTAAAAATAACATAAAGCACTTAATTGAAAACTGATAAAGGCAAACTAGTCCGAATTACTACCGTACCTATCTCCTTAGATAAATTAATTGAGGGGCAAATGTCTTACATGAAAGATCATTTTGAGGTATTGGCAATTAGTTCGTCAGGAGACACGCTCGATAAAGTTGGAAAAAAAGAGGGGATAGCTACTTTAGCGGTAGAAATGACTCGTAAGATTACACTTATCAAAGACCTCAGTGCTGTTTTTAGTTTAGTCAAAATATTCAGACAATATAAGCCTCAAATAGTACACACACATACACCAAAAGCAGGAATTGTAGGCATGTTGGCAGCATACATTGCCAGAGTTCCTGTGCGCATGCACACTGTAGCAGGCTTGCCATTATTAGAGAGCCAAGGCTTGAAGCGCTTGCTCTTAAATACAGTCGAAAAGTTAACGTATGTTTTTGCCACTCGTGTTTATCCAAACTCCTTCGTCTTAAAAGAAATTATTTTAAAAAATAGATTCTGCAAACTAGAGAAACTTAAAGTAATTGCAAATGGAAGCTCTAATGGAATAAACACCTTCTACTTTAATCCAGAGCTTTACTCCGAAGAAGATAAAGAAAGTTTGAAACGCAGTTTGGGCATCTGTAAAAATGAGTTTGTTTTTATTTTTGTAGGCCGTTTAGTTTCAGATAAAGGTCTCAACGAACTCATCAACGCTTTCCACAAGCTAACAAGCCAACATACAAATGTAAAACTCTTACTGGTTGGCCCCTTAGAAGATGAATTAGACCCCTTAGAAGAGCAAACCAAAGCAGTTATACAAAACAATCAGCAAATAACAGCACTGGGCTTTAAAAGCGATGTACGGCCTTACTTTTCTATAGCAGATGCCTTGGTATTTCCAAGTTATAGAGAAGGATTTCCAAATGTTGTAATGCAGGCTGGCGCAATGGGTTTACCCAGTATTGTATCTAACATAAATGGCTGTAACGAAATAATTGAACACAACAAAAACGGTATTATCATACCGGTAAAAAACACCACAGCTTTATTTAATTCGATGAATCAACTGTTAAACAACAGTAAGCTTCGTACCGATTTAGAGAAGAATGCAAGAGCTATGATATGCTCTCGTTTCGAACAAAAATTAGTTTGGGACGCCCTATTAACAGAGTACAAAAATCAAATTGCAAATGTACAGTAAGTATTTAAAGTTTAGTGTCGAGTTTATATTTGCATTTTTAGGCTTAGTAGCCATAAGTCCAATTTTAATTTGCATCATTTTATTACTAGCAATCGCAAACAAAGGCACCCCTCTTTTTTTTCAAACTCGTCCAGGAAAAAACAACAAACTATTTAAGCTAATTAAGTTTAAAACCATGAACGATAGAACAGACAATAAGGGCAATCTTTTACCAGACGCAGATCGACTTACAAAATTAGGCTCATTTATACGAAAGGCGTCTTTAGACGAATTCCCTCAATTGCTAAACATACTAAAAGGCGACATGAGCTTGGTTGGGCCAAGGCCACTATTAGTAGAGTACCTCGCTTTATATTCCAAAGAACAAGCAAAACGGCATCTTGTAAAACCAGGAATAACTGGCTGGGCTCAGGTTAATGGAAGAAATACAATTTCGTGGGAAGAAAAGTTTAAATTAGATGTTTGGTATGTAGAAAACCGCTCCTTTATACTAGATGTTAGAATTTTGTTTTTAACCATCGCAAAAGTTTTTAGGAGAGAGGGCATTTCTTCTGACCAAACTGTTACAATGTCGAAATTTACAGGAAGCAAATGATTGTTATAGGAGCCAGCGGACACGCAAAAGTGATACTAAATATACTTAGTTTATGTGGTGTACAAGTTACCAGCTTGTACGACGACGATGCTAGTATACAAAAACTGAATGGAGTAAATGTTACCTCACCTATTTCATCTATTCCCATTGGTTCTTCATGTGTTTTTGCAATTGGGAATAATACCATAAGAAAACAACTGGTAGAGAAACATCTCTCATTTAAACCACAAACAATAAAACATCCCGAATCCGTAATAGACGATTCTGTTAAGTTCGGTGAGGGAACTGTTGTAATGGCTTCTGCTACTATCAATAACGATACTTCTATAGGAAATCACTGCATTATAAACACTTCTGCAAGCATCGATCACGATTGTAAAATTGACGATTATGTTCACATTAGCCCTGGAGCAGTTCTTTGCGGCGGAATTACAGTTGGGCAAGGCTCACAGGTAGGCGCAAATTCAGTCATCGTTCAAAACAAATCCATCGGCAAATGGGCAACCATTGGTGCAGGATCAGTAATTATTAAAAACGTACCAGATTACGCCATAGTAGTAGGAAATCCCGGTAAAATAATTGGTTACAATGAAAAATAAAATTTGGCTTTCCTCTCCACACATGGGAGGAACAGAAATGAACTACGTACAAGAAGCTTACAACACGAATTGGGTAGCCCCACTGGGCCCAAATGTAAATGGTTTTGAACAAGACATTTTAAAATTTACAAACGCCAAGGCTTGTGCCGCTTTGTCTAGCGGAACTGCAGCTATTCATTTGGCTTTAATTTTACTAGGAGTAGAGCAAGACGATGAGGTTTTGGTTTCTACCTTTACTTTTTCTGCTACCATAAACCCCATCATTTATCAAAAAGCAAAACCAATTTTTGTAGACTCCGAAAAAGATACCTGGAACATGTGCCCTGTTCTTTTAGAGAATGCTATTGCTGACAGAATTGCAAAAGGAATAAAGCCAAAAGCCATTGTTTTGGTGCACTTATACGGCATGCCTTCTAAAATGGAGGAGATTATTTCTGTAGCTACAAAATACAATATTCCAGTAATAGAAGATGCAGCAGAAGCCTTAGGCTCCACCTACAAAGGCAAGGCTATGGGTACTCACGGAGAAATTGGTATTTACTCATTTAATGGAAATAAAATAATTACAACCTCAGGTGGTGGCGCTTTAGTTTCTAACAAAACAGAACATTGTGCTCAGGCTGTGTTTTTGGCAACACAAGCAAGAGATGAAGCTCTGCATTACCAACATAGTAAAATAGGATTTAATTACAGAATGAGTAATATTTTAGCAGGAATCGGGCGGGGTCAAATGGAAGTATTGAACGACCGAGTAGCTGCAAGAAGAGCAAACCATGCTTATTATAAAGATTGTTTATCCTCAGCCTCTCTAACCTTTTTAAATGAGCCCGAAGGCTTTTTTTCTAACCGATGGTTAACCTGCGTCCTAACAAACTCATTTTCTAAAAGAGAAAAAATACGAGAAGCTCTAGCAGTAGAGAACATCGAAGCTAGACCTTTATGGAAACCCATGCATCGGCAACCCATATTTAAAAACTTCCCTTCATACCTCAATGGTGTGTCGGATGCACTATTTGAAAAAGGCTTATGTTTGCCCAGTGGTTCAAATTTACCTAAAGAAGATTTGAATAAGGTTATTAAAGTTATCAAAAGAGTCGTAAATGCTTAAAAGAATACTCCTTGTAAATGCAAATAAATACGCTTCTCGTTGGCTCGTTTTGTCCATCGATTTGTTGTTGGTTATCCAAACCTTTGTATTTGCCTATTTAATCACATTTAACTTTTCGCTTAGTTTCGATGTTAACGACTTCTTCATTCAGCTACCGATTGTTTTAGCATTAGCATTAATTAGTTTTTTAATTATAGGTTCTTATAAAGGAGTTGTAAGACATACTGGTGTTAAAGATGCTATGAATGTTATGCATGCAATAACCTTACTTGCTATTTTGCTCGTTCTTGTGGTTTTGCTAAATAATAAAATTCAGCTTTTACCAAGTTTCAATATTCCATTTCCTATTATTATTGTTCACTACTTATTGAATTTGGTGGTGCTTATTGCCAGTAGGTTTGTGTTTAAAATAGTTTACAGAACACTCATTTCTGACATAAAGACCCACACCAACATCCTGATTTATGGAGCAGGAGATTCTGGTTTTATAACACATTCTGCCCTAGTAAAAGACACGAGTAATCGCTTTAATGTAATCGGTTTTATTGATGACAATGCAACAAAAATCGGAAAAAAGATAGACGGAGTAATGATCTATTCCTCCGATATATTAACTCGT
>CAWVTK010000012.1:0-22753 GCA_963933205.1 uncultured Flavobacteriales bacterium | reverse complement strand
AAAAATAGAATTGTAGTAGACAATTCTACCTCGAGTATATTAGACCGACTTGAGTCGTTTGATTTCTCTTATATTTCTTGGTCCAAAGAAGAAAAAATAAAACTAACCGATTTGAACTTTCAATATTATGATTTTAGTATAACCAATCAAGATCTTATAAACCTTAACAATAAAACCCTAAGATCTGACATGTATAATTTGTCATTTACTTATTATTTAGATGTTTACCAAAAAAAGGACTCCACCATATTTTTAACAAAAACACTCTTTAACACAAGTAAATCGTACTATTTTTTAGAAACGAATTTCAATACAGAGTTACTGATCAATATTATTTTTTCATCCTACCAGTCTGGATTAAATCAACTAAAAAAAGACCTTTTAGAAGTGAATGATTTTGAGCTTGCAAAAGAGCTAACGCTTAAAATACAAGGCGAAGCAGACAAGCGCATGAGTTTAATAATAAATGAAACCAAACACGGCTTAAACACGGGTGAATTGGTCAGATGGAATGAGCTTATTAATGATGAGATTGGAGTGGACAATATAAAAGATGTGTTTGTTTATCCTTTTGGGTCAAATTCGCAACCATACTCCGATAAAACATTGAGCAAAAATATAAATTATTACAATATTGGAACCGCTTATTTACTTATGGAGAATTATGAAATGGCAATTTTCTACCTTACTTATTCATTAGGGTTCCAAACAAGATTCGAGAACGATTCGTATTACAATCGAGCATTATCGTTTATAAAACTCCGGGAATACGAAAAAGCTTGCTTGGATTTAAGTCAAATAATTGGGCTTGATAATGTAGAGGAATTGATACTTCAACATTGTCGTTACTAAAACTAATTTTTACACAGCCGGCTTTAGGTTAAGTGCATATAATTTGTAGTTTTATTCTATAGAGAATCGTTAATGTTGTTACTCTATAAAACCCTCAAAAAGCATAGATTATGAATGGTATAAATCTTCAACATATATTATTTTTAGACATAGAAACCGTTAGCGGAGTTTCTCACTTTAAAGAGCTAAGCGAACAAATGCAATATTTATGGGCAGATAAAACCAAATGGCAAAGAAAAGAAGATATTTCTCCGTCTGATTATTATGCGGAGAGAGCTGGAATACTCTCGGAGTTTGGAAAAATTGTTTGCATATCTGTTGGCTTTATTCATTACCAAGACGGCATCAAAAGCTTTCGATTAAGGTCTTTTTACAACCACGATGAGGCGGTTTTATTGGGAGAATTTACAGCCCTTTTACAAGGGAAGTATTTTTCGAACGCTGGTCAATTGTTATGCGGTCATAATTCCAAAGAATTCGACATTCCTTACATCTGTCGTCGCATGCTCATAAATGGTATTTCTCTTCCACCCATTTTACAAATTGCAGGCAAAAAACCTTGGGAAATACAACATTTAGATACCATGGAACTCTGGAAATTTGGCGATTACAAACACTATACGTCTATAAAATTACTCTGCGAAATTTTTAACATACCTACTCCTAAAGACGATATAGATGGGAGCATGGTAAGCGCTGTTTATTGGGAAGAAAACGATCTAAAAAGAATTGCCAAATATTGCGAAAAGGATGTACTGGCAACAGCTCAAATATTTTTGAGATTTAGAAATGAAGAACTTTTAAGAGAGGATCAAGTAGATTTTAGCTTTTCCTAAACCTTGTAAACGCAAGCTAATTCCATAATAAATCACACATCTTACCTAAATCACTTATCTTTGATATTCTTAAAATCATATATATGCCAATTTATCATAAACTAGGCGTTTTTCCACCTAAAAGACATACCGTGTCTAGGCAAGAGAATGGAGCCTTATACCAAGAGGAATTATTTGGAACCGAAGGGTTCTCGAGTATGTCGTCTTTATTATACCACTGCCACGCGCCCACAATGATTAAAGCGGTAGGAGCTTCCATTGATGTGAGTCCTAAAGTTGCCATTTCAAAAAATAAAATACCAAGAAGTTATAAGGGTTTTAAAATTAAGCCCGAGGCTGATTATTTGAAAAGCAGAAAAACCATTCTATTTAACGCAGATTTACATGTGAGTTTGGCCGCACCAAAATCGTCTATGGACTACTTCTACAAACACGGAGAAGCAGATGAGCTCATTTTTATTCACAAGGGTTCCGGAAAACTCAAAACACCTTTTGGCAGTATTGCTTTCGAATATGGCGATTATTTGGTCATACCTAGAGGGTGTATCTACCAATTTGAATTCGATACAGAAGACAACCGGATGTTAATTGTAGAAAGCTTTAGTCCTATTTTAACTCCACGCAATTACAGAAATAAGTTTGGCCAATTATTAGAACATGCGCCTTTTTGCGAGCGCGATTATAAGCTTCCCGAAAATTTAGAAACCCATACAGAATTAGGCGATTATAAAATTGTGATTAAAAAGCACAATGAATTGACTCCATATACTTACGCAGCTCATCCGTTTGATGTAGCTGGTTGGGACGGGTACCATTTTCCTTACGGATTTTCAATACACAATTTCGAACCCATGACTGGACGTGTGCATTTACCACCTCCAGTGCATCAAACCTTTGAAGGTCATAATTTTGTTGTGTGCTCTTTTGTACCCCGAATGTACGATTACCATCCGCAAGCTATTCCATCGCCTTACAACCATAGTAATATAGATTCTGACGAGGTTTTGTACTATGTAGATGGAGATTTTATGAGTCGTAATTCAATTGAAAAAGGAATGTTAACTTTGCATCCAGGAGGCTTGCCACACGGACCGCATCCAGGAGCAATGGAACGAAGTATAGGTAAGAAATCAACAGAAGAATTAGCCGTAATGATCGATCCTTTTAAACCATTTCAACTTACCGAGGAAGCCGTTGGCATTGAGCAAAAAGATTACTTTAAATCATGGTTACCAAATAAATTAAACACGATAAAAAAATGACAAACGAAACAGTTTACTCGCTCGATAAAATATTTCCAGAAGCAGAAGACTTTTTACCGCTCTTAGGAACGGACTATGTAGAATTGTATGTTGGAAACGCCAAGCAATCTGCAGTATATTATAAGAACTGTTTAGGTTTTCAGACGGTAGCATACGCAGGTCTCGAAACAGGTGTAAAAGACCGTACCTCTTATGTCTTGCAGCAAGGAAAAATTAGAATTGTTTTAACAACACCCATGAGTCCTGATGGACCAATTGCAGAACATATTAAGCTACACGGAGATGGTGTAAAAGTAATTGCTCTTTGGGTAGACGATGCTACCAAATCTTTTGAAGAAACGACCAAAAGAGGGGCAAAGCCCTTTATGAAGCCAACTACAGAGAAAGACGAACAAGGTGAAGTGGTTCGATCTGGAATTCATACGTACGGTGATACCGTTCATATATTTGTAGAACGTAAAAATTATACAGGTGTATTCTTACCAGGATATGTGGCACAAACCTCTACGTACAATCCAGCCCCAATGGGCTTAAAATACATAGACCATATGGTGGCTAATGTAGGATGGGATGAAATGAATGTGTGGGCAGATTTTTACAACAGAACAATGGGTTTTGCAAACCTAATTACCTTCGACGATAAAGATATTTCCACACAATTTACCGCTTTAATGAGTAAGGTAATGACCAATGGAAATGGCCGCGTAAAATTCCCTATTAACGAGCCAGCCGAAGGAGTAAAAAAATCTCAAATTGAAGAATACCTCGACTTTTACAAAGGCGCCGGTTGCCAACATATAGCTGTAGCTACCGATGATATTTTAACGACAGTTAAAGAAATGACCGCACGTGGAGTGGAGTTTTTATATGTTCCGGGTAACTATTACGACACCGTTTTAGACCGTTGTGGAGAAATAGACGAAGACATTGTGAAGCTTAAAGAGCTAGGAATACTTGTGGATAGAGATGAGGAAGGTTACTTGCTCCAAATTTTCACTAAACCTATAGTAGACCGACCGACCATGTTCTTCGAAATTATTCAAAGAAAAGGGGCGCAATCTTTTGGAAAGGGAAACTTCAAAGCACTATTCGAATCAATAGAAGCCGAACAAGCCCGAAGAGGAACTTTATAAATATATTATTAACAAAAAAACCCACCTTTATGGTGGGTTTTTTATTGGAATCAACTTTTAACTCGGTCTTCTTTTCTCATTCGTTTTTTAAACAGCACGGCATTCCAATAAAGCACTAATACAAAATAGACAATTTCAAAAACTCCATAACTTGGAAAAGGAATCAACAATAAAGACGAAAGTAGCATTAAAGAACCAATTGCAATTGAAAACAGCCCTTTTCGCACATATTTTAAGGATCTAAACAATCCAAAAAGAAATACAAATAAATTGTAAATCAAAAAAAAGGAGACTGCCGATACTTTATGTATCAGCGAATAATTCATCGAAAAAACAGCAGTTAAACAAAGCGCTGTAAAAAAGAATGCCATTAAGGCTTTAAGAATTGTATCGTATAACTTATCGTACACACAAAGACTTAAGGCTTTGCTGGCATTAATATACAAACCTATGGCAATGAGTAAAAGAGATGTATTCCAATACCAGAGTGTTGGCTCGGCCACACCAAAATAAGAAAGAGGCTCTGTAATTGGGTTAAAACTAGGAAGCAAATACCAACACACTAATGGAGTTAAAACCCCTAAGGATAAGGAACTGCTTAGATAAATTCGTCTTATTAAACGTACTTTAGTAATATTCATATTATTTATTTTGTAGCTAATATTAAATTAATATTTTTTATTGAAGATAGAAAAACCAAGACTCTTCAGTTTACTTTTGCATTTAATTATAGTTTTATTTTAAAGCTCAAAAACTATTTGAGTTGCAAAGCCGAACGTTTATTTGGCTAAATTAAGAATTTAATCATCCGTTGCAAATCTTATAATATTGCTAGATTATTGGCTGAAACATACACACCAAACATTAAGTAAAATCCAATAGCTCAATTAAAATACAACCAATAATTTATTCCTGCTTTCATTTAGTAAAGGAGCTGAAATACTAAGGATCAATTTTATATCTTTGCAAGGTTATTAAAAAACTAAAAACATATTAATATGGCTTTCGAATTACCGAACCTACCTTATAGTAATGATGCTTTAGAGCCTCATATTGACACACGTACTATGGAAATTCACCATGGAAAACACCATGCTGGATATACAAGCAAACTTAACGCTGCTGTTGCAGGAACCGAGTTAGAAGGAAAATCTATTGAAGAGATTTTAACTTCTGGAACCTTATCTGCGGGAATACGAAATAACGGTGGAGGTTTTTACAACCACTGTATGTTTTGGGAAGTAATGTCGCCAAACGGTGGAGGAGCTCCAACTGGAGAATTAGCATTAGCTATTGATGCTTCTTTTGGATCTTTAGACGCTTTTAAAGAAGCTTTTTCTAATGCCGCTGCTACACGCTTTGGTTCTGGTTGGGCTTGGTTATGTGTTAAAGAAGGTAAATTATCTGTTTGCTCAACAGCAAATCAAGACAACCCTATTATGAAAGGTGTTGCTTGCGACGGAACTCCTATAATGGGAATTGATGTTTGGGAACACGCTTATTATTTAAACTATCAAAACAGAAGACCCGATTATATAAACGCATTTTTTAATGTAGTAAATTGGGATAAAGTCAGTTCAAACTTCGCTAAGGCAAAGTAATTTAAAACTCTTAAAACAAAAAAAGGTGCTCAGGCACCTTTTTTTGTTTTAAGAATTTAAAGTCAAACTTTCAACGCGCTTATTTAACACGCTTCTAGTTAAAATAAGGTTGTATTTCATTCGTAAAAAACGAAGCATTACATCTGTACGCTTCAATTTTCCTTTTTGTTTTGCATCTAGCAAAACGGATGTGATTAAATCTGATATAGTATAGTAGTTTTAGTGTGGTTCTATTTTGTTTCTGAAAAATAGTAAAATCTAACTATGTAATAAACGATGTGTTAATAATTTTATTACAAAGATTTTACATTCGTTTTTTTACTGCACCCTCGCGTACTAAAATCCGCATATAATTTGTTTTACACATCAATATTCTTTTGGTCACCAATTGTCGTTTGCTTTGTTTAAACTTGTACTAATGGAAAACATACCTTTTAAAATATACAGCGCCTCGGCAGGCTCCGGAAAAACTTTTACTTTAGTTAAGGAGTACTTAAAAATATGCTTAACAAGTAAAGCCCCCAAAAAGTTTGTAGAAATTCTTGCCATCACTTTCACCAACAAAGCAGCTTCAGAAATGAAGGAAAGAATTACCACAAGCTTAAAAGCTTTTTCGAACCCTAAAGCAGCCGATAAAACAGATCTTGAAATGCGGGCAATTATTGCCTTAGAAACGGGATTGACTAACCGTGAACTTACGATTAGAGCACAAGCTGTTTTTGAAAACATTCTTCACAATTATTCTCAATTTTCTATTGGTACCATTGATAAATTTACGCATCGCATTATTAGAACCTTTGCCCAAGATTTAGACTTGCCTGCAAATTTTGAAATTGAGATGGATCATAAATTACTCCTTAAGCAGGCTGTCGATTTATTAATTAGCAAAACCGGCGAAGACGAAAAACTCACCCAATTACTGGTTAGTTTTATAAAAGATAAAACAGCAGACGACAAAAGCTGGCTTATAGAAAACGACTTCTATACAGTTGCAGAAGAACTTTTAAAGGAAAGCGGTCAAGCGCATTGTGATCACTTAAAAGAGCTCAATCTAGATGACTTTTTCGCGATAAAGAAATCCATTCAGAATTATATAAATAAATTCGACTCTGAGCTGTCTTTAATTGGGAGTGGCTTTAGTAAAGATTGTTCGGAAAAAAGTATAAACCCAGAGTGGATTGTAGGCGGTAAAAACGGCCTTAGCAAGTATTTTGAGTATTTGCAAACCAAGCAATGGGAAAAATACATTCCAACAAAAACAAACAGTACGAATATATCTAAGCCAAACTGGTATTCCAATAAAGCACCCAGCTCCATTTTAGCGGACATAGATCGTATTCAGGATAAGTACAGTCCACAACTACAACTTGCTTTAAAGAGCCTAGAAGACTACCCTAAATATGTAAACTTTCGCTTAATCGCAAGCAACTTTTACGCCATGGCAGTGCTGCACGAAATATCTAAGCAAATGCAGTTTATTAAAGAACAAAATAACATTATTCCGATAGGAGAATTCAACAAAAAAATAGCCGAAGTTTTACAAAATGAAGAAGGTAACTTTATATACGAACGATTAGGTGAGCGGTATGCAAACTATTTCATCGATGAGTTTCAGGACACCTCGGAGTTGCAATGGAAAAACTTAATTCCTTTAATTGAAAATGCAATCGCAAACGGACAAAAACCCGGTTCGGCAATGATTGTTGGAGATGCCAAACAAGCAATATACCGATGGCGAGGTGGGGAAGTAGATCAGTTTATAGACCTGCAATTAAAAGCTGCAGACCCCTTAAATGGAGCGGCCTATAAAATGCAAGCACTCTGCTTGGAGCATAATTACCGCTCGTTACAAGAACTTGTAGAATTTAACAATCAATTCTTTTCATCTATTGCTCCCAAAATAGAAAACCAAAAATACAAAAACCTTTTTTTAAACCTCAACTCCAAACAGGTAAGAGGCTCCGGAGGTCATGTTTCTATCGAGTACATTGACCATGGTCCAAATTACGATCTGCTTCAACAAGCAAGTTGTTTGGCTCACATTAAACATCTTTTAGAAGAGGGTTTTAACTACGGTGATATTTGCATTCTTACACGAACCAAAGCTAAGGGAACACTACTAGTAAAAATGCTGTCCGACGAAAATGTGCCCGTAATTTCTGCAGAATCTCTTTTGATAGAACAGTCTACAGAAGTAAAGTTTGTTCTTAATTTCTTGAAATTTCTTAACGAGCCTATGCACCCAAGGTATCGGTTTAAACTCATAGAATTTTTAAACGAGAATGAGCATTGTTCTTGGACGATTGAAAACGTACACATGCAATTAGATCGATTGTGTAGCGCTTCGTTACCTGTGTTTAATGCATTTCTTACATCTATTGTAAGCGACTACGATATGTTAAAATGGCGCTCTATTTCTTTAATAGAACTTTGCCATAAAATAAGTAGATCCTTTAAACTCGAAAAAACAGCTCGTATATACATGCAGTTTTTTATGGATGAGCTTTGGACTTACAGCACCAAGTATTCTCAGGATTTATTTGGATTTTTAAATTATTGGGAGGAAGCTTCTCATAAGTTATCTGTGGCCATTCCAGAAGGAATAGATGCCGTGCAAGTAATGACCATTCACAAATCTAAAGGCTTAGAGTTTCCTGTTGTACTATTTCCCTTTGCTAATTGGAATGCTACTACGGAGCAAAACGCAAAATCGTGGGTAGCAGTTGAAGAATCTGAGCTGCAAAATTTACCTACTTCATTAATTCCCATTAGCGATAAATTAAAATCCAGCACCGATCAACTCAAAGCACTCTATACAGCGCACAAATCTAAGGTAATGCTAGACAACTTGAACATGCTTTATGTGGCTCTTACTCGGCCAAAAACACGCCTGTATATTCTTACGTCATCTAAAGGAGGTAATTTAAATGCTTACTTCGATAATTTTTTAAAAGAACAAGGAGTTTGGCAGGAAAATAAAACCAGCTATACCTTTGGAACTCCAATAAAATATAACGCTAAACCCAAACTCGAGAATAAACATTTAAAAGTTTCGGAGCCATTAAAAGACCTGTCTAAGATTTTAAAAATTAGCAGACAAGCCCCAAAAATGTGGGAAGTAGATCACCCAGAAAAAGGGGCAGATAAAGGAAGAAAAATTCATGAAATTCTATCTTATATTAAAGTTGAAAATGATTTAGAACCTGCCCTGCAAAAAGCAACAAGAGAAGGATTGTTACTAAACAGTGAGCTTGAAGAAATGCGTACATTCCTTCAAAAAATACTGAATCATGATGAGTTGAAAAAGTTTTTTGCTGCAGATTTAAAAGTGAAAAACGAAGAAGACATTCTTCTAGAAGATGGCAAAGTAATTCGTCCCGATAGATTGGTTTTTCTGCCGGAAGGAATTGTCATTATAGATTACAAAACAGGCAGCCCTTTACCAGCCCATGAAGAACAAATTTTGGCCTACCGTGCGCATATTATCAACATGGGTTATCAGGTTAAATCTTGTGTGTTAGCTTACGTAAACGAGGTGTCTATAGAATTAAACGAAATAGGGTAATGAAGAAGTTCATCAATAAAATTGCAGAAAACATATATGTTTCTAAAAAAGATAAACTCGAAGAGCTTTGTATTGTTTTACCCAGCAAAAGGGCAGGAACCTTTTTTAAACAAGCCCTCGCCGACCTGAGCGATGTGCCGCTCTGGATGCCTAAAATATATTCTATAGAAGAGTGGCTCGAAGAGATTTCTGGGTTTAATATTCTCGATCGTACCAGCCTTCTTTTTGAGTTATATATTTCCTATCAAAAAGTATTTCCTAAAGAAGAACAGGAGTCTTTTGAAGCCTTTTTAAAATGGGCTCCCATGCTACTTACCGATTTTAACGATATTTCGGCCTACTTAGCTAAACCAGAAAAACTATTTGATTACTTACACCAAGCCAAGAAAATTGAAGCATGGACCCCCATAGAAGGCGAGCCAAGCGCTATGGTAAAAAACTATTTGCGTTTTTGGGAATTGATGGGTTTATTGTTTGCCGACTTCAATAAAAGATTAGAAATACAACATTTAGCCTTTCAAGGAATGGCCTACAGAAAGGCATCGGATGTTATATCAAATTGGATTGTAGAGAAAAAACCAAGTAAAGAATCTATATGTTACGTTGGGTTTAATGCGATGAACCCCTGTGAAGAACACATCATGAGAACATTAATTTCGGAAGGAATAGCTGATGTTTTTTGGGATGCAGATACCTACTACTTAAACGATTCGAAACAAGAAGCTGGGAAATACTTACGCAAACACAAGCAATGGCCAGAGTTTGAAAACAGACCTTTTAATTGGATTTGCAGTGATTTAATTAAGCCCAAAGAAATAAAAGTATTTGGAGTTCCTAAGGGAGTTGCCCAGGCTCAGTTGGCAGCTTCTTTAATAGCAGAACACCAAAATAAACAGCAAGAATTAAAAGACCTTGCTTTAGTTCTAGCAGATGAAAATTTACTGCTCCCTGTTTTAGAATTCCTTCCAAATACGGTAGATAAGTTAAACATCACCATGGGAAATTCTTTACGGAACTTGCACATGTATGCTTTTTTTGATGCCTTTTTTCAACTCCATCTTAATCGAGAGAAGTTAAGTGGTGCAAATGAGAAATTCTATTTCAGAGATCTATTTAAAATATGGCAGCATCCCGCCTTTCAAAGCTCAGGCTATGCGGAACTTCTACTCGAGTTGAAGCAAAAAATTCAAAAGTTAAATCATTCCTTTCCTTCTAAAGAACTTGTGTTAAGCTACTGCCCAAAACCTGTTTTACCTTGGATTGAAGTTTTAGTAAACTACAAGAGCTCCAATCCTTTTGGAATTATAGACGATGCATTGGCTCTAATAGAATTAATTAAGGATAAAATTATTGCGCAAGAAAGACAAGACTCTTTGGATTTGGAACAGTTGTTTGTTTTTGCCAAACTGTTTCATCAGATTAAAAACTTACAAGATAAATACGGTTTTATAACGGAACTTAAAACCCTACATCAGCTCTTTCAGCAAAGTGCTAAACTCGAGAGTTTGTCTTTTTTTGGCGAACCACTTTCGGGCTTACAGCTTATGGGCATGTTAGAAACCCGCAACCTCGATTTTGAGCACGTAATTTTACTCTCTGCCAACGAAGGGTTTTTGCCAGAAGGAAAAAGTGACAATTCTTTTATTCCGTTTGATATTAGAAAAGAAGTTGGTTTGCCTACTTACTTGGATAAAGACGCCATTTTTGCCTACCACTTTTACCGATTAGCACAAAGGTGTAAATCTTTTACCTTAGTTTACAATACCCAAACCGATGCAATGGGCTCGGGCGAAAAAAGTCGCTTTATAGCACAACTAGAAAATGAACTTAAACTTAAGTACCCCAATGAAATTAGCTTTTCTAAAGAGATTTTATCGCATTCACTTCAAAAAATAATACCCAAAGAGCTGTCGATTGTTAAAGATGCAAACATTCAAAATCGACTTCAGGAAATTGCAACTGGAAGAGGTTTTTCTCCCTCATCTTTAAATAGTTATAAAAACTGTCCTTTACAGTTTTACTACGAAAAAGTACTCAAAATTAGAGATCCAGATGTTGTAGAAGAAACCATAGCAGCCAATACTCTGGGTACAGTTGTGCACCGTTCTTTAGAAGATTTTTACAAACCCTATTTAAATCAGCTCATTAAAAAAGCAGATGTAAAGGCTATGCTGCCACTAATACCATCTAAACTTAAGGAGCTATTTACAGAAGAGTTTAAAAAAGGGGTTTTCGATAAAGGAAAAAACTTATTGGTGTATACCGTAGCCGAGCAATTTTTACAAGCATTTCTTAAAGATGAAATGAAATTGCTTGAGGCTAACGAAATTCATATAAAGGGTTTAGAGAAAGATCTTAAAGCCGCTATTGTTATTGATGGAATTGATTTTCCAATTAATTTAAACGGAAATGCAGATAGAATAGACACGTTTAACGGAAGTCTTAGAATTACAGATTACAAAACAGGTATAGTAAATAAAAATGAGCTTCAAACAGATGATTTTGAATTACTCGTTTGGGATAAAAAATTCCTGAAGGGATTTCAATTGTACCTATATGCTTATTTGTATCATAAAATGCATCCTGCTCAAAAAGAAATGCAAACTGGTATTGTGAGCTTTAGAGCACTCAAAAACGGTTTTATACCCGCAGGGTTTAAGGAGGATAAAATACTTACAACACAGCTGGATGCAGAACTCTTAAGCGAATTTGAACTGGAGTTTAAAACACTGTTACAGCAAATTTTTAATACAGACACTCCCTTTCATCATAAAGACAGAACGGAGCCTTGCCGTTTTTGTGATCCGGAAGAGTTTAGGTAAAAACAACAATAAATGTAAACATAAAAAAAGCAGTTGTAATTTTTACAACTGCTTTTTTTATGCGTTTATATCGTTTACTCTACAAGGTTTATTGTTACTCCTGCATCGGTTTTTGTGGCCTTAGTAAAGCCTAACTTCCCAAGTGCTTTTAAGCTTTTATCCCATTGTTTATTACTCAAGCCCGTCATCGATTTTAGCGCCTCTAGGCTCATCGATTTTCTTTCGACTAAAATCTCGTATATGGCTTTTTCATTTTCGCTTAATTCGTCCGTTTTTGAAGTCTCAAATTCCTCAGGTCGCATTTGCGGAAAGAACAATACTTCTTGAATTGAAGATTGATTGGTCATCAACATAGTTAATCGATCTATTCCAATTCCCATTCCAGAAGCTGGGGGCATACCGTACTCTAAAGCTCTCAAAAAATCCTGATCAATAAACATCGCCTCATCATCGCCTTTGGCAGTTAAAGCTAACTGCTCTTCAAATCGCTCGCGCTGATCTATTGGATCGTTTAACTCCGAATAAGCATTGGCAATTTCCTTACCGTTTACCATCAATTCAAAGCGTTCTGTTAACTCCGGATTTTCTCGATGTACCTTACATAAAGGCGACATTTCTTTAGGATAATCTGTAATAAAAGTAGGTTGAATGTAGTTGGGTTCACATTTTTCTCCGAAAATTTCGTCGATTAATTTACCCTTACCCATACTTTTATCGGTCTCAATGCCCAGACTTCTGCAGGCTTCTACAAGTTGAGGAACCTCCATTCCTGAAATATTAATTCCGGTATGTTCTTTTATTGCATCGGTCATGGTAACACGAGCAAAGGGAGCTTTAAAGCTTATGTCTTTTGTTCCCACTGTAAGTTCTGTTTTACCGTTTACATCCATCGCTACGCGCTGAATCATTTTTTCGGTAAAATCCATCATCCAATTGTAGTCTTTATAAGCTACGTATATCTCCAACACCGTAAATTCTGGGTTGTGCGTACGATCCATTCCTTCATTTCGAAAGTCTTTGGCAAATTCATACACACCGTCAAAGCCACCTACAATTAATCTTTTTAAATACAGTTCGTTTGCGATTCTTAAATACAAGGGAATGTCTAAAGCATTGTGGTGCGAAATAAACGGTCGCGCCGATGCTCCACCCGGAATAGGTTGAAGAATAGGGGTTTCCACTTCTAAGTATTCGCGCTCGTTAAAGAAAGAACGCATGCTGTTTATAATTTTACTTCGCTTAATAAAAGTTTCTTTTATCCCTTGGTTTACTACCAAATCTACATACCGCTGACGGTATCTGAGTTCCGGATCTGTAAAAGCATCATGTATGTTTCCTTCTTCATCTGTTTTTACCACCGGTAATGGTTTCAACGATTTTGATAGCATGGTCATTTCGGTTACCAAAACAGAAATTTCGCCCACTTGAGTTTTAAACAAAGTTCCTTTAACGCCAATAAAATCTCCTATATCCAGTAATTTTTTGAATACTTGGTTGTACATGGACTTGTCTTCTCCCGCGCAAATTTCATCTCTATTAAAGTACAATTGAATACGACCTTGAGCATCTTGAATCTCGGCAAAAGAAGCTTTTCCCATGATGCGTCTGCTCATAAATCGTCCAGCCAGACATACGAGCTTTCCATTTTCAAAATGTTCTTTACAATCTTTGGTGTAAATACTTACATCGTAGGCTGCTGCAGGATAGGGTTCGATACCTAAGTCTCTTAATTTTTGAAGAGATTCTCTACGCCCTAATTCTTGTTCTGATAATGAAGTACTCATAGCTTGAAATTTGCGCAAATATACCAAACTTTTGAGAGATAAATACTTACTTTTGCTGCTAGTAAAAAACATTTTATAAACAAGAATAGACTGAGATGATAGATTTAATTGCTGGTTTTGGAAACCAATTACGTCATGCATTAGAAATTGGTGCAAGTGCAAACTTAAAAGCCAATACTAAGGAAATTAGAAATGTAATGATTACCGGTTTGGGTGGTTCTGGAATTGGCGGAACCATTGTTTCGGAATTGGTAGCTAAAGAATGCATTGTTCCTATTTGCGCTAATAAAGGGTACGATTTACCTGAATACATAAACGAAAACACACTTGTTATTTGTTCTTCTTTCTCTGGAAATACAGAGGAAACAATAGAGGCTTTTGCAAAAGCTAAAGCGAAGGGCGCTCAAATTGCTTGTGTTTCTTCTGGAGGAAAACTAATTGAATTAGCGAAGGAAAACAACTTAAACTACATTCAGTTACCCACGGCAGAATCTCCTAGAACAATGATGGGGTATTCAATTACTCAATTGTTGTTTTTTCTAAATCACTATGGTTTAATTAGCGGTTCCTTTAAGGCAGATTTAAATAATGCAGCCACTTTAATAGACGATTTACAAACAGAAATTCAGGCAGATGCGGTTTTACTTGCAGACCATTTAGAAGGTAAAACGCCTATTGTATATGCTTGCGATGGTTACGAAGGTATGGTTGTGCGTTTTCGTCAGCAAATGAACGAAAACGCCAAAACACTTTGTTGGCACAACATAGTTCCAGAAATGAACCATAACGAACTCGTTGGTTGGAGAAAGAAAGATGAAAACTTAGCAGTTATTTTCTTCAGAAACGATTCTGATTACACACGTAATCAAAAGCGATTAGAAATTAACAAGGAAGTGATCTCCAAGTACACATCTTCGGTAATGGAATACTGGTCTAAGGGTACCACCATGATAGAGAAGACTTTCTATTTGGTAAACGTTGGCGATCATGTATCCTACATTATATCTCAGAGAAATGGAGTTGTAGCAGAGGAGATTGAAGTTATTAATGCTTTAAAAGGAGCTTTGTCTGACTTTTAATTAAAACCAAATCTTCATAAAACGATAATGCAGCGAGTAAAACACATCAACCTGGGTCTTGTAGATTATAAAGAAGCCTGGGATTTTCAGGAAACATTATTTCAAGGTGTTATTGATGTGAAGCGTGCCAACAGAGCTCGAGAAAAAGAGGGGAGTTCTCATGTGGTGCAAACTCAAAGCAGTTTAATTTTTTGTGAGCATCCGCATGTATTTACTTTAGGTAAAAGCGGACATCTTTCTCATTTATTGGTAAACGAAGAACAATTAGCAGCCAAAGGGGCGCGATTTTATAAGATTAATCGTGGTGGAGACATAACTTACCACGGCCCTGGGCAGTTGGTGGTTTATCCTATTTTCGATTTGGATCATTTTTTTACCGACATTCATAAATACCTTCGGTATTTAGAAGAATCTGTAATTCGAACCCTTGCCGAATACGGTATTTTATCTGGAAGAATAAAAGGATCTACGGGTGTTTGGTTAGACTGGGATAATCCAAAAGCTAGAAAAATATGTGCCTTAGGAGTGCGCTCTAGCAGATGGGTAACCATGCATGGCTTTGCTTTTAATGTAAACTCAGACCTCAATTATTTTTCCAATATTATTCCATGTGGTATTACAGACAAGGCTGTAACCTCTTTGCAAAAAGAGCTAGGCAGGGCTGTTGATATGGCAGAAGTTCAAGAAAAAATAAAAATACACTTGGCGGTGCTTTTTGAAATGGAATTGATCGTTTAGTTCTTTTTAAACTTGCGCTGCTGGCATTTCTTCAATCTCTCAAATTGTTTAGCTTTGTCGGCTTACCATTAACTCATTTATGGGATTGTTAAAAAAAGACCCTTTTGGGCATTACATATTTTTAAAACGCTGGTTAATACAATTGTTGGGTACGCTCTCTCATAGACGTTACCAGGGGTTTAACAGTATGAATATTGAGGGCTCTGAGATTATTAGAGAACTTCCTGCCAGAAACATTCTTTTTGTTTCTAACCACCAAACTTATTTTGCAGACGTTACTGCGATGCATCATGTATTTAATGCTTCTTTAAAAGGAAGAATAGACAGCATTAAAAATGTATCGTATTTATGGAACCCAAAAACCAACCTGTATTATATTGCCGCTACAGAAACCATGGAATCAGGGTTTTTACCCAAAGTGATGTCCTATGTTGGAGCCGTATCTATAAAAAGAACCTGGAGAGAATCTGGAGAGGCCATTAACAGACAAGTTGACTTTAGAGATATTTCGAATATTGGTACGGCACTAGAAGACGGCTGGGTGGTTACCTTTCCCCAGGGAACAACACGAGCCTTTAATCCCATTCGGAAAGGAACGGCTCATATTATAAAAAAGTTTAAACCAATTGTAGTTCCTGTTGTTATTGATGGATTTAGGCGCTCTTTTGATAAGCGAGGCTTACGGATAAAGAAAAAGGGAATACTTCAGTCTATGGTTATTAAAAAGCCTTTGATAATAGATTACGAAAACGACTCGGTAGATAAAATAGTAGAGCAATTGGAGTATGCCATAGAGCAGCATCCATCCTTTATAAGAGTAAGCACAGAAGAGTATTTAAAATTGAAAACGGAACGTAATAAAAAGCGAGAGTTTTGGAATTAAAAAAGAGTGGCCTTAGCCACTCTTTTTTAGTTAAACAAACTTATTAATCCTGCAATACCTGGATTGGTATGCGTTTCTCCATCAATTACCAAGGTTGGAATAATTCGCTTGCCATTGTTTACTTTTTCTACAAAAGCCACAGCCGATTCATCTTTGCTTATGTCAATGTACTCAAAGTCAATGCTCTTAGACTCTAAAAACTTTTTTGCAGTTACACAGTCCGAGCACCAATCTGCTCCATATACTTTTACATTTTTCATTTTTTAATCTTTAGTTTATCAAAATAAATTGGAAACTTAGCCCAAAATAGCTACGTTAAACGAGCGTGCAATTTATCTATTTGTACTCAAATACTCTGCGTAAAATATTGATAAATTGCATTAAAAATTATGCGGCATTATTCAATTCTCCAAATTGAATACTTACATTTGACCAATGCCCAAAACCAAGGAACATATAGCTCAATTTTTAAAAACACTGCCTAGTAGCGCAGGGGTTTATCAGTACTACGATAAGGACGATACTATTCTATACGTAGGAAAAGCAAAAAATTTAAAGCGTCGGGTTTCTTCCTATTTTCATAAAGAACACACCGACTATGGTAAAACTCGGGTGTTGGTTTCTAAAATTGAGCGTATAGAGTACATTGTGGTGGTGAGCGAGGTAGATGCCCTTTTACTGGAGAATAATCTTATAAAAAAACTCCAACCGCGTTACAACGTACTGCTAAAAGACGACAAAACATATCCATGGATTTGTATTAAAAAGGAACGTTTTCCACGCGTGTTTTCGGTGCGTAATGTTCTTAAAGACGGTTCTGAGTATTTTGGACCTTACTCTTCCTCTAGAGCCATGCGCGTACTTTTAGAGCTCATAAAACAACTGTATCCACTGCGTTCTTGTGCCTTTAACTTAAGCGAAGAAAACATTGTAAATGGCAAGTTTAAAGTTTGTTTAGATTACCATATCAAAAAATGTTTAGGGGCATGCGAGTCTTTGCAAACAGAGGAAAACTACCAACAAGACATTACAGAAATACGCTCTATTTTAAAAGGAAATACAAAAAGTATTATTCAGCCCTTAAAGGAGCAAATGAAAGTGTTTGCTGCAGATTTAGAATTTGAAAAAGCCCAAGAAATAAAAGAAAAACTAGAGGCTTTAGAGAATTATCAATCCAAATCTACGGTGGTAAGCCCAAGCATTCACAATGTAGATGTTTTTACCATTTTATCGGATACCGACTCGGCTTATGTAAACTATTTTAAGATTGTGAACGGAGCCATAATCCAATCGCATAACCTGGAAATTAAGAAAAAACTAGACGAGTCGGATGAGGATTTATTGACCATGGCTGTATTGGAAATTAGAGAAAAGTTTCATTCCACCACCAAGGAAATCATCTTAAACAAACAAATTACCAGTGCTTGGGAAGAGGTGAGCTTACACATTCCTCAGCGCGGCGATAAGAAGGCGCTTGTAGACTTATCGCTTCGCAATGCGCAATACATGCGTCAGGAAAAGCTCAAGAAAATACAAATTTTAGATCCGGAACGCCATAGCAAAAGAGTTTTAGAGCAAGTACAAAAAGACCTGCGCTTGTCTGAACTACCTGTTCAAATAGAATGTTTCGATAACTCAAACATTCAAGGAACCAACCCGGCATCGGCTTGTGTGGTTTTTAAAAACGCCAAACCCAGCAAAAAAGATTACCGACATTTTAACATTAAAACCGTAGAAGGCCCAGATGATTACGCCTCTATGGAAGAGGTGGTTTACCGGCGTTACAAGAGACTTAAAGAAGAAAATGAACCCTTTCCACAGCTTATTATTATAGATGGAGGAAAAGGGCAGCTTAGCGCTTCTTTAAAAGCCTTAGATAAACTAGAGCTACGCGGTGTAATTGCCATAGTGGGAATTGCAAAAAGATTGGAAGAAATTTATTTTCCCGGCGACTCGGTACCCTTGTACATCGACAAAAGATCGGAATCGTTAAAACTCATTCAGCATTTGCGAAACGAGGCCCACCGATTTAGCTTGGCGCATCACCGCAACAGAAGATCCAAATCGGGCTTGCATTCCGAATTAGACGATGTACCCGGGATAGGACCCAAATCTAAAGTAGATTTATTAAGAAAATTTAAATCTATAAAACGAATTAAGGAAGCTTCTATAAACGAGTTAACAGAATTATTGGGTACGAGTAAGGCCCAAAAATTGAAGACCTATTTTAAAGATGGAGAAAGTAAGAATTGACAAATGGCTGTGGACGGTACGCATATTTAAATCCAGAAGCATTGCTACACAAGCTTGTAAATCGGGAAAAATTAAAGTAAGCGGAAGCAAGTGCAAACCTGCACGTATGGTTTTGGTAAACGATTTAATTTCGGTAGACAAAAAAGGACTGAAATTGGAGTTTAAAATTTTGGAACTCCTAAAATCGCGCGTTGGTTTTTCTATTGCGAAAGATTGTTACGAAGATTTAACCTCGCTCGAAGAGCGCGAAAAGTTTAGAGCTTTTCACCACCGCAGACTCTCGGGAGAAGATCGTGATATTGGCCTGGGTAGACCTACCAAAAGAGACCGACGTGAACTCGAGAATTTTAAGGAAATTGATGAGTGGATGGACGAAGATTTGTCCTACGATTTGGGAGATGAAGATTAAGGCTCATCTCATTCGCTCTTACTAGGCATCCATTTAACACCAAAATAAAAGGTTCTTGGCAGCGAGGGGCCAAACACATAATTACTGTCTCTGTTTTTGCCAATATCAAAATTGCTTTGGTAAGAATTAAACAGGTTTTTTATTCCACCGTATACTTCTAGGGCCGATTGTGTTTTAGTTAATTGCATGGTATAGGCAATTTTAGCACTCAATTCAGAAAAGGGCTTCGAGCTGCTAATTTCGTCTACAGTTTGATTGGGCGCACCAGCAAAGTGCGGAACCTTCATCTCTCCTGTATAAATATAATTTAGGTTCGCATTTACCTTAGCGTTTGGTGTAATAGATAGCGTGGCAAAACCATAGGTAGTCGGTGTTCTTACAAAATCTTTTAAGCCTTCTAATCCGTCTATATAACTTACTTTTTCATCAAATTTACTAGACTGCAGCGTGAAACCTGTTTCGAATTGAATTTTCTTATCGTAATTTGTTCTTAACTCTAAAGTAAGCCCTTGTACCGTGGCTCCTTGTCCGTTTTGTTTTTCAAAGAGTTCTCCAAAACCATCTTGCCCTATTGGTTGCAAATAAAATGCATCATTCAGCCGGGTGTAAAAACCCTCTAGCGTAAAACCGGCAATAAAATGCTCGCTTGGCTTATCGTAATTTACCGAAGCACTCAAGCTTTGCGACTTTTCTGGAATGAGCTCTGGAGACAAAGAAACACGCGATACCCCACCACCGGCAAATGCAATGTGCAAATCGGTGTCAAAAGCTTGTGGTGCCCTAAATCCAGTTCCATAATTAAGTCTAAACTGTGTGTTTGCTTTGAGTTTGTAGAGTAGTGAATAACGCGGACTAAACACGAGCTTGTCGATTAAACTGTGCTTGTCCATTCGTACTCCAGAAAGTAAATTTACAGATGGAGACAAGTCCCAATCGCTTTGAACGAACAGCCCAAAATCGGTGGTTTTTTGATCGATAAAGTAGTTGTAAGACGAGATTTCATCAAATACATCGTCTACAACATATTCACTCCCAAGTGTAAAGGTATTGCTCCCTTTAATAAAATTGTAGCGTTTGTGGTTTACTTGAAAACCTCCTTGCAACGTTGTGGTGTTTGAGTTTCCATAAGGAGGATTTTCTAAATGCGATTGAATGGCTGCGGCCTCATCGGGAAATATACCTGTGTAGTGTTTTCGTTTTGTGTTTTGCCAAGCGGCATAGGTAATAAGAGAGGTGTTTTCTTTTGTAATTTGATAATCGGCACTAGCCATCCAAACATTGTGCGTTCGTTCTTCAGATTGCTGTGTTAAGTATGCGGGTTTGTCGGTAAGTTCGCCACCGTATCTAAACTCATTTAAATTACTCAGGTTGAGTTCAAGTTTTTCATCCTCACTAGGTAAAAAGAAAATATTGGTACCAAAAGAGGTGTTTTTAATTTCGGGTATTTCAGAATAACCATCCCCGTTGTGGTCGTACAATTCTCGCTCTCGGCGGTTAAAAAAAAAGGACACGCCCGATGTGTTGTTTTCAGACACCAAAGAACTGTTTCCGCTTAGCACAAGGTCATTTGCCTTCCCGTTTATATTTTGATAAAAGGAATTAAGCTCAAAAGAATTTATTTTTGGCACTTTGGTAATCACATTTACCGTACCTCCAATTGCGCTCGAACCGTATAAGGATGAGCCACCACCTCTTACCACTTCTATTCGGTCGATCATGTTGGTAGGCAACTGCTCTAAACCGTACAAACCTGTTAATGGACTAAAGATTGGACGGCCATTTATTAAAATTTGAGAATAACCACCTGCCAAGCCATTCATGCGTAATTGGGTGTAATTACAGGTTTGGCAATCGGTTTCTACACGCAGTCCGGGCTGAAACTTTAAACCTTCGGATAGATTACAAGCCTGCACATTGTTAAGGGTTTGGCTGTTGATTAAATTAACAATTACAGGCGAGTTGGTTTGCCTTTTGTAGGTTTTAGTACCCGTAATGACCACTTCATTTAAGGCATTTATATTTTCAACTAAATTAAATTGCACATCAACTGCTTTGGTAAGCTGGCTAATAGTAAGGGTTTTAACTTGTTTTTTAAAACCTACAAAAGAAGCCGTAAGTGTATACTTACCGTACGGAATTTCTTCAAGAATAAAAGCACCTCTAGAATTGCTTACTGCTCCAGTAACCGGACTTGTCGAAATAGTAATCGTTGCAAATTCTTGGAGCATATTGTCTACTCTAACAAGTCCGCTTAGGGTTCCGTTTTGAGCCAACAACACAGGGGTAAAAAGTAAAAAGGTAGCAATGGATGTTAAAATAAATTTTAACCGCATAAAATAAATTCATTTGTTTAGCGGTGCAAATATAATAAGTTAGAGTAGTCTAACAATAGATTTCCTATATTTGTTCTATTAAAGCCCTTTTATGCAAACGCAAACAAAAGAAAATTACCTGAAAGCTATTTTTTTTCTGAGTCAGAAAAACGAGCAAGTTTCCATTACAGAATTGGCGAGTAAGATGAAGGTTAGTAAGCCTACGGCCAACAATATGGTAAAAAAAATGGAGCAGAACAATTGGGTTTTATATCAAAAATACCAGCCGCTACAACTAACGAGTAAGGGAAAAAAAATAGGCGCTTTAATTGTAAGAAAACACAGATTAACAGAAATGTTTTTAACCGAAGTTATGGGCTTTGGTTGGGAAGAGGTACACGACATTGCCGAGCAAATGGAACATTTAAATTCCTCTATTTTTTTCGATCGTATGGATGAGATATTGGGCTTCCCAACCTCTGATCCTCACGGCTCGCCAATTCCAGATAAAAACGGAAAGGTCCCGAAATCAAACTACATTAATTTAACCTCCATAAAAGCGGGAGAAAAAGTAAAACTGTGTGGCTTGGTTAAGAGTTCTAAAGAGCTTTTACTTTACTTAAACAAGAAAAAAATTACCTTGGGAACAGAGTTTAAAGTAAAGCAGATTGAGAATTTTGATAAGAGTTTCGAAATTCTACTAACCAACAACAAAGAGCTGGTGCTTACTTATGAGGTTTGTAAATGTCTACTGGTTCAAAAAGGATAATTTTTAGTATTGACTCGGTTTTTTTAGCTGTAGTTAAACTCCTTTTATACGTTTCCACAGTGCGTTAAACATATTCGCCTGCTTTTCTTTTGGCGGCCCGCCCTGAGCTTCTTGCATCTCGTATCCATTTTCGCCATCCAGAAGCTCAAATCTAAAAATATACGCATCTACTGCATAGTCTTCGTTAAAGAAAACCCCAAAGCGCAAATCGTTCATTTGCAAACTATTTTCTAGGGGAATTACATTGTAATAGTCGTCGCTAAACCAAGCAAGTGTTTTTAAGGTTTCGTCGTTTTGCTTGTTTTTTAAAAGCCCATGGTTTTTTGCGACTTCGGTAAACACAACAGCACTATGGTCAAACAAGGAATATTGAGAGAGGAAAAAGCTCGTATCGGTTTCTGCCACACAAGACCAAAGTACATTGCTCAAAATAGCCGGATTGGTAACATAGCGTT
>CAWVTK010000011.1:0-23387 GCA_963933205.1 uncultured Flavobacteriales bacterium | reverse complement strand
AACTACTTACTATTAACGCACCGAATATTGAAGCATTTGATGTGTACTCCTCCACCGGAAAACGAATACTAAACAACTGCACAAGTCCAATTAATGTAAGCAACTTACCTAAAGGCATCTACTACATAACCGAAAGCAATAGCAAAACAAATAAACCTAAGAGTTATAAAATACTTGTAGAATAAATACCGAATACAAAAACATACCTATATTGCAGGAATGACAGAATACATTAAATCAAGAGCCTTTTTTGAAGGTTCTAAAGTTGGAGAAAGAACCAAAAGTCACCCTATACTGGTCTGTTGGAAACTAAGAAGTCCGAGTAACCTAGGTAGTGTATTAAGATTGGCAGACAATATGGGTTGTACAAAGGTTTTGTTTGTAGATGATGAACCCAGCTTTAAAGATCGGAACATAAAAAGGACTGCTCAAACAAGCCTTAACGCTATAAACTGGCTCTTTTGCGATAGTAAAAGCTGGAAAGCACATTTACCAAACGACCATACATTTATCGCAATTGAAACAGCGATGCCCTCTTATGATTTGTATCAAACAAAATTGCCGGAGAAATGTGTGTTTTTTGTGGGCAATGAAAAAGTAGGACTCGACGATGTTATACTAAGGGAATGTGAAAAATCTATTTACATTCCAATGAAAGGACACAATAAATCGATGAATGTAAGCCATGCATTAACCATTGTATTGGGCGAATGGACCAGGCAGCATTACTATTCAAATGATCAGTAAAATAGGATCCAGTAAATTCTTAACAGAGCTTTAACAATTTAGAAAGTCTTATTCTTTGGTAGTTAAGAAGAATCTTATAGATTTGTAATGTTAAAAATAAGAAACACAAAAACATAAAAATGAAGAAACTAATTTTAGGATTTGTATTTGCTGTAGCAAGTACTTTCGCAGTTCAAGCTCAAGAAATTTCATTCGAAAAAGAGATTCATGATTTCGGTACTTTCGAGCAAAACGGAAACGGTACCTATGAATTTAAATTTACAAATACTGGCGACGCCCCTTTAATTATTTCAAACTCAAAAGGAAGTTGTGGATGTACTGTACCTATCTGGCCAAAAGCACCTATTGCTCCAGGAGCATCTGATGTAATTAAAGTTAAATACGACACCAAAAGAATTGGCGCGTTCAATAAAAGCGTTACCATTTCATCTAACGCAAATACAGAAGCGACAAAAGTAATTCGTATTAAAGGAAAAACACTTGCTGCAAATAGTGAGTCTCCAAGTCCGATGAAAAAAGCCGTTGGAAACTCTCCTGTTGCAAAACCGACTAAATAATTTAGTTATTTTGAAAATATTTTAGAAATTTGTCTCGCATAATATGCGGGACATTTTTTTTGATTCATAATTAATATATATCAAATGCCGAAGATTTCAAACAAAGGGTTAAGTATGCCCGAATCGCCAATTCGAAAACTAATGCCCTTTGCCGAAAGTGCTAAAAAAAGAGGCCTAGAAGTTATTCATCTAAACATAGGCCAACCAGACATAAAAACTCCAGAAGTAGCACTAGAAGCCATTAGAAGCTTCGAACCTAAGGTCGTTGAATATAGCCACTCAGCGGGGTTTCAATCTTACAGAGAAGGTTTGGCTCAATATTATAAAAACACAGGAATAGAAGTATCGCACCAACATATATTGGTAACCACTGGCGGATCGGAGGCAATAACATTTTCATTAAACAGTATAATGGACGAGGGTGATGAAGTCATAATTCCTGAACCTTTTTATGCAAATTACAATGGATTTTCTATTTCTGCTGGAGTAACTGTAAAACCGATAAGTTCGAGTATTAGCACCGGATTTGCTTTGCCAAAAATTTCTGAATTCGAAAAACTGATTACACCAAAAACCAAGGCTATACTTATCTGTAATCCTGGTAATCCAACTGGCTACATATATACACAAGAAGAATTAATCTCTTTAAGGAATCTTGTACTTAAATACGACCTATTTCTTATTGCAGACGAGGTTTATAGAGAATTTGCTTACGAGGGAGAAAAACACATTTCAATTCTAGAACTTGAAGGGCTTGATCAGAACTCAATTGTAATTGATTCTGTATCCAAGCGATACAGTATGTGTGGGGCTCGTGTAGGCTGTATTGTTTCCAAGAACGAACAATTTATAGCTACCGCTTTAAAGTTTGCACAAGCAAGGTTAAGCCCACCTACCTTTGGTCAAGTTGCTGGAGAGGCCGCTCTTAAAACTCCATTGAGCTACTTTACAGAAGTTATTGAAGAGTATGTAAAACGAAGAGATGTACTTATTACTGGATTAAATACAATAAAAGGAGTTATTTGCCCGAAACCAAAAGGCGCTTTTTACTGCATCGCTCAACTTCCTGTAGACGATGCTGATGTATTTGCCCAGTGGTTATTAAAAGAATTTAGCTGGAATAACAAAACACTTATGGTAGCTCCTGCTGCAGGCTTCTACTCTAGTCCAGATATTGGCAAGAAACAAATACGACTTGCATATGTGTTAAATACATCCATGCTTAAAGATGCAGTTTGTATTTTAGACGAAGCTCTAAAAATTTACCCTGGAAGATTAAACAACTAAAGGCATAATTGGTAAAGTAAAACCCGATTAAACGTACACTATACACTAACTACAATGCGTAATTAATTCGAAAAAGCGGCATGTTCTTAGTTGAAAATAAACTAATTTCGTGCCTTAAAATAGTACTATTTAATTTCGTTTATGAATTACCAAGAAGAACTAAATGCAAGAATTGCTGAAGAAAGAGCAGCAATAGAACTCATTAAAATTACAAGCGATTTATCCTTTGAGAAATCTATAGAACTTGTCATCTTTAGAAATCAATTGATTGATAAAAGGTCTAGTGAGATTTTAAATTTACACGAGTACGCAAAAAACTTTGTACACAAACCAATCACTATATTCGAAACATTAGCCATGGCTAATGGTATTTCTGATTCCAATATAGCCCCTTCTAAAATTGATCTTGGTAAACTCACGTTCGAATGGATTAATGAGAAAGAAAACTACACAGACATAACTACTTTTATCTCTGAAAAACTAGACTTTGTAAATAACGAAAGTACTAGTATTACACCTAAAGACGTAATTCTATTTGGATTTGGTAGAATTGGGCGTTTGTTAGCAAGAGAATTAATGGCTCAAGAAGGTAAAGGAGAACAGCTTCGTTTAAGAGCCATTGTTCTTCGAAACAACGATGAGCAAAACATCATAAAAAGGGCTTCTTTATTGCGTACAGATTCTGTACATGGAAAATTTCCAGGAACTGTGGTAGAAGATCTAGAAAATAAAGCCTTAATTATAAATGGACAATCGGTTAAACTTATAAAAATATCTAATCCAGAAGAAGCCGATTATACCGCTTACGGAATAGACAATGCTTTACTGATAGACAACACCGGTGTTTACACAAGTAAAGAAGCTTTAGGCAGACATTTAAAGGCCAAAGGAGTTTCTAAAGTATTGTTAACAGCTCCTGGTAAAGAAGTTCCTAATATTGTGTTTGGAGCAAACCACTTAGAATACGGTTTAGAAAACCACAATATCTTTTCTGCAGCATCCTGTACAACAAACGCTATTACTCCAATTTTAAAAGTAATTAACGATAGTTTAGGAATCGTAAAAGGACATATTGAAACTGTACATGCATACACAAACGACCAAAATTTGGTTGACAATATGCATAAAAAAGAACGTAGAGGAAGAGCTGCAGCATTAAACATGGTCATTACAAATACAGGGGCTGGTAATGCGGTGGTTAAAGTAATTCCGAATTTAGAAGGTAAACTAACTGCAAATGCGGTACGTGTTCCTACTCCAAATGGTTCTTTAGCAATACTTAATTTAACATTAGATAGAGAAACAAGCTTAAACCAGGTAAATACGATTGTTAAAAATGCCGCTTTAGAAGGCGCTTTGGTAGAACAAATAAACTATTCCATATCAAAAGAGCTCGTCTCTAGCGACATTGTAGGAAATAATGCCGCGTCTATATTCGATAGTCCAGCAACAATCGTCTCTCAAGACGGTAAGAGCGTTGTGCTATATGTTTGGTACGATAATGAATATGGATACTCACGACAGGTAATGCGTTTAGCAAAACACTTAGCGGAAGTAAGAAGACCAATGAATTACTAAAAATTTATACTCCTAAAAAAGCCTTATTCGAATACCGAATAAGGCTTTTTTAATCTTAAATTATTACACATCAATAGCTTATTTTTTACCAGAAGTATTTAAATTTTCTGCTCTTCCTTTATTAAATATCTTATTGCTATTCGGATTTCCCTTTCTAAGTTCCTTTTGTTCCTCGAAGGATAAACTAGCGATATCTTTACAAGTATCCGAACAACAATTTTGAGTCTCTATTTGACAGTTTTCGCATTGTAGGAACAGTAAATTACAGGCAACATTATTACAATTGGTATGTGTATCGCAAGAAGCACCGCATTGATGGCAGTTGGATATAATATCATCGGAAATTCGCTCTCCCCTACGCTCGTCAAAAACAAAATTCTTACCCTTAAATTTGTTTTCTAATCCCTCGTCTTCTATCTGACGAGCATACTCTATAATACCGCCCTCTAATTGAAATACTTTTTTAAAACCTTTGTGTTTAAAATAAGCACTTGCTTTTTCACACCTAATACCTCCAGTGCAGTACATTACAATGTTTTTGTCTTCCTTATGTTCTTTTAAATCTTCTTCTATAATTGGTAAAGATTCTCTAAAGGTATCAACATCTGGAGTCATAGCGTTTTCAAAATGTCCAATTTCGGTTTCATAATGATTTCTCATGTCTACTAAAACAGTTCTAGGATCGTCGAGAATATCGTTAAAACCTTTTGCTTTAAGATGGGTTCCTATAGCGGTAACGTCAAACGATTCATCGTCTAAACCATCGGCAACAATTTTATTTTTCACCTTAATTTTCAACTTCAAAAAAGACTTATTGTCTTGTTCTCTAGCTATATTTATCCGAATCCCTTGCAAATAAGAGATGGTATCTAAATGTTCTTTAAAATTTGTAAACTTATCAGCAGGTAAAGAAAGTTGAGCATTTATGCCTTCTTGTGCCACATAAATACGGCCTAAAACATCAATAGAATCCCATTTTACAAAAAGAGTATCTCTAAGTAACTGTGGGTTTAAAATATTGGCATATTGATAAAATGAAAGGGTAAGCCTATGGCTACCTGCTTCGTCGATTAAAGCCGCTCTTTCGTTCGCACTCAATTTATTGTACAGTTGCATGCTATACTAATGTTTAATTTATTTAAGGCAAATTTATAAAATATTCCTTTACACCACTACTTATCAAACGAAACTAAGCGCATCTTACTAAAATTGGATTTTAAATGAATTAGCAATGTTCTAGAGCTTAAAGAAAGCAGTACCATAAACGTAAGGTTAAAGGAAATGAGTGATGAATAAGTACTCAAAATATCATGGCTAATAAAAACGGGTATGCTAAGAACCAAATAAAACAATAAAATTAAGTTTTGATTAATTAATTGGAATTGTTGTGCCTCAAAATAAAGAGTACGCAACTTTCTTAGGCCTCTAAACTCAATATAATTTATGTAAATAATAATGGCAAAAATGGAAATTCCAAAACAATAATAAAATACTTCTGCAGAAGAAAAAAATGAGCTTAGGTATTCAAAAATGAAGAATACTGCGGTATTAAAAATGATCCATCTAATTCTAAAGAAACTTAAAAATATACTAAAAATTAGTTTCATCACCTTCTTCTCCATCTTAGTCTGCCGCTCCATTAAAAGTCCATCTAAACCAAAAACACCAAATTTATTGTATACAATACTAAGAGCTTTAGTAAAACTCAAAGTACAATCAGAGGATAATTGCAATTCAATATCTTGGCTTAAATGTTCTACTATCTGTTCTTGCAAATCGATAAATGCTATGCCTTTACTCTTTGTAAAATGATAGAGTTCCGCAATTTGATTCTCTGAAAGTTTCATAATTAATAGATTTAATACATTCTTACATCTGTATAACTTAGGCTGATAATGTATTGATATGGTTATTCTACTTAGACTTTTTTAGCAATATATATTTATAAGGAATCTATAAAAAACATACAAATATACATAATTAACTTAAAGCATTATTAAATTATAAAAGAAAACAAAAGATACTTGTGTTTGCTAAGAGGGGTAAATGTATCTGGGCAAAAGCTTATTAAAATGTCTGATTTGAAGACTCTGCTCTATAAAAATGGATTGGATGAGATAACAACTTACATTCAGAGTGGTAATATTGTATTTACAACACGTATGGATTGTAAGAAGCAAATTTCTACTTTTATAGAGCGTTTATTAATGAAAGAATACGGATGGGAGGTTCCTAGCTTAATCTTAACAAAAAAATTTGGATAAAATACTAGAGAATAATTCCTACCCAAAACTTGAAGAAATAAGCACAAACTAACAAACCCTATGAGTGTATACCAAAACAATAGTTTTTACAAGACAAGATGGAGGCATTAAATGCGCTACAGTTTGATGGGGTTACCACAAGAAAATACGGGATTTACCTTTATTGTACAAACGAGACAAATAAATGTAAATTAAGTACCAAATTAATCGAAAGGAAGTTAGAAACAGTTTGTACCACCAGAAACTGGCGAACCCTATTAAAGTTGCAGAAACTCTTTTAAATGTTGTGAATTATAAAAGAGATGCTACTAATTTTTCTACACTCATACCTTCTGCATCTGCTTTATAATTTCTAACAATACGATGACGTAGCACAGGCAAAGCCATTGCTTTAACATCCTCTATATCTGGAGAATACTTTCCATTAATTGCCGCATGAGCTTTAGCTGCAAGCACTAAAAATTGAGAGGCTCTTGGCCCTGCTCCCCAAGACAAGTACTTGACAACTTCGGAGGTAGCAAACTCGCCATCAGGGCGTGTTTTACCAACTAGTTTAACTGCATATTCGACTACATTATCTGCAACTGGCACTTTTCTAATTAAATCTTGAATTGCGATGATTTCTTCGGCGGTTAAAACTTCTTTAACCTCATTTTTAACATCAGAAGTAGTCGCTTTAACAATTTGAACCTCTTCAGAAAAAGAGGGATAATCTACGTTTAAATTAAACATGAAGCGATCTAACTGAGCCTCAGGTAATGGGTATGTTCCTTCTTGTTCTATTGGATTTTGAGTAGCCAGTACAAAAAAGGGCTTATCTAAATCGTGGTGTATACCTGCGGCAGTAACAGAGCGCTCTTGCATTGCTTCCAGTAAAGCAGCTTGTGTTTTAGGAGGAGTACGATTGATTTCGTCAGCTAAAATAACATTTGAAAAAATGGGTCCTTTAACAAATTTAAAATTTCTGTTTTCGTCTAATATTTCTGCTCCAATAATATCCGAAGGCATTAAATCTGGCGTAAATTGAATTCGTGAAAATTGAAGTCCTAAAGCATCGCTAATGGTTTTTACTAAAAGAGTTTTCGCCAATCCCGGTACTCCAACTAAAAGAACGTGTCCTCTACAAAAAACAGATAGAATGAGTTCTTCTACTACTTTATCTTGGCCAACAATAACTTTAGCAATTTCATTTTTCAAGCTTAAAAACTGACCTTTTAAATTATCTAAGGCTACTATATCTTTGTGCTGATCTTTCATCTTTATTTTTTTAACCAATTGTACTGAAAATCTTCGGACTGATACGATTCGTCTACGCGAACATAAGTGCGTTCTAAAGACTTAGAAATCCATTTTTCAATCGACTTGTCTTTTTTACTCTCTAGAGCTAAGTCTCTAATTCTCTTGTAGTCGTCTACTAAATTTACTTGGTGTTGTTGTTTTCTGCTTATTAACATAAACATTCTATACGCTTCTTTGCCATCTTCCATTTTCAAATACAAGGGCGCTGTAATATCGTCGGGGTTTAAATATTCAATAGCAGTATTAACTCCTTGTTCTAATTGAGCTAATTCAAATTTACTGGTACCTGTAATTGCGTTAATAAGCTTACCTCCATTGTATTTGGTGGCTTTATCGTCGGAATGTGTAAGTGCTGCAACGTTAAAAATTAAATCGCCGTTTAATATAGAGTCTCTCAACTCTACCAACAAATCTTTAGCATTGTTTAAGTCTATAGGCGAAATTTTCGGAGACATAAGAATGTGACGCACGTCCACTTCATCCTCTCTACGCTCTTCTAAAACGGCAATATGATAGCCGTATTCGGTTTTAAAAATATCGGATACTTCGCCTTTCTCTAAGCTAAACATTACGGCTTCAAACTCTTTAACGAACATACCTCTTTTAATAGAAGTGTAAAGCCCGCCATTTCTAGAAGAACCTGGGTCTTCTGAATACAAAATAGCTAAGGTTCCAAAACTCTCTCCCTTTGAAACTCTTTTTTTAAGCTTTTCTAATTTCTTCTTAGTTTCCGTAATTGCAGTTTCGCTTGGAGGTGGCAGCTTAAGAATTTGAGCTACTTCAACCTCTTCGTTTACCATCGGTAAGCTGTCTAAAGGAAAGGTGTCAAAATACATTCTAATTTCTGAGGGCGTTATACGAACATCAGATGTGATGTCGTAACGAACTCTTTGTATGAGAAGTGAGCTTTCAATAGGCTCAAACATTTCTTCTTTGATTTCGTAGATTTTTTTATCGAAATAGCTTTCTAATTGCTCCTCGCCACCTAACTGGGTAATGAAGTTGTTAATTCGCGAATCAATTTCGTTTAAAACGTCACTTTCTGTAACCACTACACTGTCTAATATGGCTTGGTGTAACATCAGTTTTTGAAACAATAAATCTTCGAGTACCTGTACTCTTAAAGCACTGTCTATTTCTAAACCTTGCGCCTGGTATTGCAATAATTGTTGTTCTACATCGGAGTTTAAAACAATATTACTGCCTACTACACCTGCAATTCCATCTACAATTACTTGTGCAGAAACAGCGGAGGTAAACAAAAACATTGCAAAAGCAGTGATTTTTAACATTTTAATAGATTTCAAATTGTTTTGATCTTTTAGCATCTTCCAATAATTTTGACTGAATAACATCGACTGTTTTGAGTTTTTTTTGGTTAAGCAATATACTTTTTATTTCCTCTTGAACATATTCTACGGGCGCAATTTCTCCCTGGATTCTTCTATCAAAAAGCCTAACAAAATATACATCTAACGAATCTTTAAGATGCAAAGTATTTGATTGTTTAAAAAAAGAACTGTTTGACGAAGTTTCGGGTAAAAATGCTACAAATTCGCGCCAATTGAGCCACTCGTTCGGATTGTAATAAAATCGTTTGGCGTATTGATGGGCATAAGCTTCAATAGCCTCTAGATTTAAAGAGTCTTTGGTAAAAACCCAATGCTTTATAGAATCTAATTCCGGTGCAATCTCACTTACTTTAACCATCATCAGCTTCACAATATCTTCTGCCAAAATATAGTCATCGGCATGTTGCTGATAGTAATTTTGTATGGATGTTGATTCTATAAGAGTATCGTTGTTTTGTTTAATGAGTTTTTGTTCGTAGGCATGAATTAGTAAAGAACGCCTATAATCTTCCAGTCTTTGTTCTATATCAAATTCACTAAAATCTATATTGAGTTCTGCTTTTTTTAGAAGCAATTCTTCTTGAGCCCAATTGTATATGTATTGCTGAATAAAAGCCAAACTATCTGCCGAAGAAAGGTCCTTGTATAGAAGAGCGTTTACGTCAGACTCGTACAAGTAAGCATCGTCAAGTCTAGCAAGCAAAATGTCGTCAGTTCTCTCAAAAAGAGAACATGACGACAAAATCGTAAGAACTATTGTATAGTGCAAGAACTTATTCAATGCTTAATCTTTCTTTAATTCGGTGGTATATAAGTTTCCGTACCATTCAAAAATAATGTCTTTTGAGGAACCTAAAGCTCTTCTTGCTTTACCAAAACATTTTACAAAATGACCTTTATAAGAGGGTATGCTTACTTCTTCAATAACATCCAGTGCACTTAGGTTATTGGTTTTAACTAGGTCTAATACATAGTTGTTTATTTCTACCTTGTATTTAGATTTAAGTTCCTTTAACCAGGCTTGTTCCAAGGCATCTTGATAATCTGAAGTTATGATTCCTTTTGCTTCATTTAAGGCTTTTACTTGGGCTTCTAAAACCTCCGTAATATAAACCAGCTTAACATTGTCGTTGTCCTGCATTACGTCAGACACACCCACAACCCATTCAACAGAATCTACAAATACATTTTGGCCTTGTAAATAAAGTCCACCTTTAACATCCATATTTAAAGAAGATTTTTTATTCATTTTGGATTGGATTTTAGCTAAATCAGGATTGCTTTTTCTAAGCTTATTGTAAACTTTACAAGCTATGTTTTCATTTTTACAATTAATTACCTTAGCCTCTACACGCTTATCCCACATATAATTGTGTTGGTTGGCCGCGTAAAATTCTTTTAAACCGGTAGTGTCTTTAACTGCTTTCGACCAAATTTTAGTATCGGTAAGTTCGTAAAGCAAAATACCGTCTCTATATTCCTGCATTAGCAAGCGAAAGTCGTTGTACTTATTTTCAAGGTTATTATTTTCGTAAGCAATTACACTTTCTTCAGACCAAGTGGCAAAAGAATCGTCTACAAAAGCAGCTGTTTGAACTTTGTTTTTTGATTTTAACTTACGAATAGATTTCATTAAATAATAGGCAAAGTCTGCTTGCGTATACTTGGTTTCTTCTAAAGTAAAGATTGTTTTACTTAACCTTTTAGCATTCTCCTTTAAAGACCATTTACCCGAAATAAAGTCTGGGCTAACAATAGTTTTCATTTCGTTAAAGGCCGATTTGTTCAATTTATACTGGTATTCTTTCTTAAGTTTGTTTACTAAAGAAGTTCTTTTCACTTGCGCTCTTGAATCTTTTTCAACTTTCTTTTTAATCTCCTCTTTCTCTTGATCAAAAGTACCCAAGCCTTTTTTATCAATTAGTTGAATGATGTGCCATCCGTAAGGGGTGACGATAGGCGCCGCAATGTCGCCTTTATTCTCAATCTCGAAAGCTGCATTTTCAAAGCTTTCCACCATTCTATTGGTTCCAAACCAAGGCAAAGCGCCTCCTTTAGACGCGTTGTTTTTATCGTCTGAATATTGCTTAGCCATTTCGGCAAAGTCTGCATTTTCTGTGGTGATTTTGGCGTAAATCTCATTTATCTTTACTTCAGCCAACTTTAAATCCTCTTGTGTGTTTTGTCCGGATGGCTTTGGGAACTTCACCATAATATGAGCTGTTTTAACTTCACCTCTAGACAAACGATTGTTGTTTACTTTTAGAATATGGTAACCAAAACGAGTCCGAACAATTTCAGAAACTTCGCCTACAGCTGTATTGTAAGCTGCATTTTCGAATGGATAAACCATATACATAGCACTAAAATAGCCTAAATTTCCGCCGTTTTCTTTGGCAGATGGGTCTTGCGAATATTGCTTTGCATAAGCTGAAAAGTCAGCCCCATTAACAATCTCTTTGCGCAGTTTTGAAAGCTTATTGTACGCTTTCAAAGTATCAGAAGAAGAGGCGTCTGGAGCTACAGAAATAAGTATATGACTTGCCTTAATTTCTTGCTTCATACGATTGTAAGCCTCTACTACTAATTGTTCTCCTGCTTCGTTGTCTACCAAATAAGGATTTGCCAATTGCTTTCTGTATCCAGCCAATTCTTTTACAAAGCTTGGTACGGTATCCATACCCAATGCTTCGGCTTCTTTTACCTTTAATTTAAAGTTTACGAATAAGTCAACGTATTCGTCAAGTGTTTTCGGATCTATATCCTCACCTGCGGTTCTGTTCTTATTGTAAATACTTAAAAAGTCGTCCACGCTTACTTCCTCGTTTCCGATGTTTAGTAATGTTCGACTGGTTTTTTGAGCTACTGCATTTAAACTTATGAAAGCAATAACGACTGTGCAAATTAATTTTTTCATCTGATAAAGATTTATTTTCTACTATAATTAGGGGCTTCACGAGTAATGGTAACATCGTGCGGATGAGATTCTATAACTCCAGCACTGGTAATTCTAACAAACTGTGCTTTTTCTTGTAATGCGCTAATATCTTTAGAGCCACAGTATCCCATACCTGCTCTAAGTCCACCAACAAACTGATACATAACTTCTGCTAAGGATCCTTTATAATCTACACGCCCTACAATTCCTTCGGGAACTAATTTCTGTACATCGTCTTCAACATCTTGAAAGTAACGGTCTTTCGAACCTGCTTTCATAGCGTCTATAGAGCCCATACCTCTGTAGGCTTTGTATTTTCTTCCTTCAAAGATGATTGTTTCACCTGGAGATTCTTCGGTTCCGGCCAGAAGAGATCCAAGCATAACAGAATCTGCTCCAGCAGAAATTGCTTTAACTATATCTCCTGTATATCTGATTCCACCATCTGCAATTACAGGTACTCCAGAGCCTTTTACAGCTTGGGCAACCATCATTACAGCAGTTAATTGAGGTACACCAACTCCAGCAACCACGCGCGTGGTACAAATAGATCCGGGTCCTATTCCTACTTTGAGTCCATCTGCCCCTGCTTCTACTAAGTATTTTGCAGCTTCGGCTGTAGCTATATTTCCTACAACTACATCTAAATTTGGGTGTTTGGATTTAATACTTTTTAAAGTGTCTACCACTCCTTTGGTATGACCATGCGCCGTGTCAACTACAACAGCATCTACTCCAGCTTTTACTAGGGCATTTACTCTGTCCATTACATCTCCTGTAACACCTACTCCAGCGGCAACTCTTAACCTTCCGTAAGAATCTTTATTGGCATTAGGTTGCACGCGTACTTTAATAATATCTCTGTAGGTAATTAAGCCAATAAGATTGTTGGCTTTATCTACTACGGGTAATTTTTCAATTTTATGTTCTTGAAGTATCTCTTCGGCTTGAGCAAGGCTCGTGTTTTCATTGGTTACAATTAAACCTTCTTTTGTCATCACATCGGAAACAGACAAGGTATTGTCTTTAACAAAACGTAAATCTCTGTTGGTTATAATTCCAATTAATTTTCGAGCATCATCTATAACGGGTATACCACCAATGCTGTATTCTTTCATCATTCTTTTTGCATCGGCAACTATTGATGTATGAGAAAGGGTTACAGGATCTAAGATCATTCCAGATTCAGAACGTTTTACACTGCGTACTTCTTTAGCTTGCGCCTCAATACTCATGTTTTTATGTAAAACGGCAATCCCACCTTCTCGGGCAATTGCAATAGCCATTGCCGACTCCGAAACCGTATCCATAGCAGCAGATACAATAGGTGTATTTAAACTAATGTTTCTAGAAAACTTGGATGTAATGTTTACATCGCGGGGCAAAATCTCAGAGTATGCTGGAATCAACAATACATCGTCGTAGGTTAAACCTTCTCCAATGAATTTGTCTGTAGAATGTAAGTCCATGTAAATGCAATTTTTTAGATGATAATTGCGTGCAAATATACTAAAAATTACATGAGTAAACCATTATCCATCTTCAAGGAATTTAAACGCTACTCTAGGGCAAATTTGAAATTCTATTTGGATTTTAGCTAAAAAAAATTAGCTAGGCAATTCGTAAAACTTCTTTCCAGACTGCGCATATTCTTCTAATAAACTACATGCTTTAAAACGGGCTCCGTAGTTGCTTGTTAATCTTTCGAGTTCTTTCACTACATAAGCTGCACCTACCTGATCTATGTATCGAAAAGGCCCTCCGGTAAAAGGCCTAAAACCTATACCAAAAATAGCACCTAAATCGCCGTCTTGTATGCTTTCGATAATGCCTTCTTGCAAACAAACCACTGCTTCATTTACCATAAGCAAGGTTGTTCGGAGCTGTATTTCGGAACTGTTAAATTCTTTTTTAGATGGTTTTCCAAAAAAATCGTAGACAGAATCATTAGCCTTGCCTCTAATTTTTTTTCCATTCTTATCGTAAGCTAAGTAGCCTTTTTTGTTCTTTCTGCCTTTATAACCGGCTTGGTTCATTAGTATTAGTCCCTTACTCATTACTGCTCCTTCTCGTTTTTTAAACATTTCAGCAAGATCTCCCGTCATTACATGAGCACCAACATCAATACCAACTTCGTCCATTAAGGCAAAAGGTCCTACAGGAAATCCGTAGCACTTCATTATACGATCAACTTTAATAATATCTGCGCCTTCTTCTAGCAACAACATAGCTTCGTTTAGGTAAGGGGCTAAAATTCTATTTACATAAAAGCCCGGCCCGTCATTTACCACAATGGTTGTTTTGCCTTGTTTTAAACCCAAGTCGAAACAAGTAGCAATTGTACTTAGCGAAGTGGCAGGCGTTTTTACAATTTCTAATAAGGGCATTTTAGATACGGGAGAGAAATAATGTAAACCAATTACATTTTCTGGGTGTTTTGCAAACTTTCCAATTTCTTGAATAGACAAAGCAGATGTGTTTGTTGCAAAAATGAAGTCCTCTTTTGTAAACTGTTCAACTTCAGCTAGTATTTTTTGCTTCATGGCCATGTCTTCAAAAACGGCTTCTACTAAAACATCTATGGTTTCAAAATCTTTATAATCAACTTGGCCTTTTACAGCAGCAATTGCATTTTTAGCTTCTACTTTGCTTAACGATTTGCGTTTTACTTGTTTACTAAGCGCTTTCCAAAGCGTTTTTTTTGCCGTTTGAATGGTAGCAGGGTTTAGGTCTTTTAATACGATGTCTATTCCCTTATCTAAAGTAACTTCTGCAATTCCAGAACCCATAAAGCCGGCTCCTAATAAACCAAGTGTTCTTAAATCTTGGCTGTGCTCTTTCCACGGATTTTTCTTTTTATCCGTCATGGCAAAGAATAAATTTCTGAGTTCTTTAGAAACTGAGCCCATCATTAATTCTTCAAACTTTAAAACTTCGGCTTGGTAACCGGCTTCGGTTCCTTTTTGCAAGCCCGTTTCAACACAGTTAATAATTTCTAGGGGCGCAGGATAATTTCCCAAAGTTTGCCGAAGTACTTTTTTACGAGCTTCTTTATAAACAATAGATCTACCTATGGAAGTATGGTCTAAAAATTTAGTGACAATCGTTATTTTACGTTTGCGTTTTAAGGGTTTGTTTACCAAGCTTAGTGCTAGTTTTTGGGCCGCTATTTTTAGTTTAGATGGGTGAACGAGCTCGTCTACCAATCCTATTTTTTTTGCTTTGTTGGCAAAAATATTTTTCCCTGTAAGCATCATATCCAAGCTGGCTTGTAAGCCTATTAATCGAGGCAATCGTTGGGTACCTCCTCCACCGGGAAGCAAACCTAACTTTACCTCGGGCAAAGCCAGTTTAGTACTTTTATGCGAGCTAGCCACACGAGCGGCACAAGCCAAAGGCAGCTCTACACCTAAACCATAAGCAGTACCATGAATGGCGGCAACAAAGGGTTTGGGAGAGTTTTCAAGTTTTGCTAATAAGGCATGACCTTTACGAGAAATAGGTTGGAAATCGCCAATTTTATCCGCAGTAAAAGATTGGATGTCTGCTCCTGCAATAAAATCTTTTTTAGCCGAAATAAAAACAGCTGCTTTAATAGAATCGTCTGCAATAACAGCATCTATTACTTGCTCAAACACGTTTATAAGTGTAGGAGAAACGATGTTTACCTTTGCGTCTTTTTGATTTAGATAAAGGAAAGCAACTCCGTTGCTTAATTCCTTTTGGATGTAATCTTCTACCATATTAGGCTTTGTATTTTTCAATGATCATAGCATGTCCGTGTGCGCCAGCTGCGCAAGCAGCAATAAGCGCGTAAGTTCCGCCCTCTTTTAGCAATCGATTAGAAGCGGTAGTAAGCAACCTAGAGCCAGTAGCTCCGAAGGGATGCCCTATAGAAAGGGAGCCGCCCCAATTGTTTAATTTTGTTTGATCGAGTTTACCAACCGCTTCGGTTCTGCCTAATTTGTCGAGCGCAAATGTATCGGATTCTAAACATTTAATATTTGCTAAAACCTGACCGGCAAAGGCTTCGTGTAACTCGATAACATCCATTTGGCTTAGGCTCAAGTTTGCTTTTTCCAATACCTTAGAAATGGCGTAGGCTGGGCCTAAAAGCAACTCATCTTCTGGGTCCTGACCGGTAAAAACATACGCTACAATTCTAGATTTTGGACGTAAGCCTAATTCTTGTGCTTTATCCTCGCTCATAATAAGCGAAGCGGCAGCTCCATCTGTTAAAAAGGAAGAGTTTGCCGCAGTTAAGGTTCCGTGTTTCTTATCGAAAGCAGCTCTTAGCTTTGTTAATTTCGCTCTTTTAGCGGTTGGTCTAATTCCGTTGTCAGAGGTAATGGCCTTAAATTTTGGTACTAATGTTACCTCACACATCTCGTCTTTTAAGTACCCCGCCTCTTGAGCTTTTCCTGCTAGTTGATGCGAACGATACGCAAAATCGTCTTGTTCAGCTCTACTCACATTAAATCGAGCCGCCATAATATCACAATCCTGTCCCATGGTTCTGCCCGTCATGTATTCTGCTACAGCAGGTCGTACCGGAACGAAGTCTGAAAAACGAAGCGAGAAAAGAAACTTTAACGTACCGCCTAAACCTTTTAGTTTTTGTGCTCCAAATAACTTGTTACGCATCTTTTTGGGAAAGCCTATTGGAGTATCTGAGGTGTTTTCTACACCACCCGCAATAATAACATCCGCATTTCCAACTAAAATTTCGTTAACGCCATTGCAAATAGCTCTGTTTGCAGAAATACAGGCTTGAGTTACTGTTTGGCAATGTGCTGTGTTTGGAATACCGGCACTCAAAGCAGCTTCTCTGGCTACGTTAGAGGTTTGTACGTTGGAAATAACAGTACCCATAATAACCTGGTCTACCTCTTTCGGATTTAAGCCTGTTTTTTGTAACAAACCTTTAATGGCAAATTGTCCAAGCTCATAAGACATCAGGTTTAAGTAATCGGTGCCCGACTTTAAAAATGGAGTTCTACAACCATCAATAAATACAATGTTTTTTTTATTCATCTTAAATAATTCTTCTTTTTTGTTTTTTTATCTAACCCTGCATTGTATTTTAGCAGTATGGATGATTTCGAAATTTATGCCGAACAAATTATTGTTCACAAAGTACGCTCTGCCTGGTTCGAGATGTCTCGTATGTTTAACCAAGTTGCCAGCGCGCACAACATTACAGTTTCTGTTGGTTTTACCCTAATTTCCATTTACGAGGAAGAGGGTACTCCCGTTACCAAAATTGCTCCAAGAATGGGTATGGAACCTAACAGTCTTTCGCGTATTCTTAAGTCTATGGAAACAGACGGTTTGGTTGAACGTGTTCCCGACTTGAGCGATAAACGCAAAGTATTGGTTAAATTAACCGAAAAAGGATTGGAAAAGCGCAAGGTTTCACTCAAGTCCGTTTTTAGGTTAAACAATGCCATGGTAGGCGATTTAGATCCAATCAAAGTAAAGCATTTTTACGAGGTTATTAACTCTGTACCCAAATCAACTTCTAAAACTTTAGACAAAATGCTTCAAGAAATTGAAGACGCTAACTAATTGTATACCCATTTTCTGCTGTTAAATACGCTGCAATTTCTCGCCTCTTTTCTTTTGCATTGATTGAATAGTCTGGTACTAGATTTTTCACAAACTTCTTCATCATTTTATTTTCTAAGCCAGTTGAATAGGCATTGATTACCTCACGAGCAGCTACCCGAATTTTATCGTAAGCATCGTAAGATTGTACCTCTGCCATGGTCAAAAAGAGTCCGGCTTTTTCATTTTTATCTATTCGGGCTTTTTCAGCTCTTAAGAAGGTAGACTCTAGTACGAATATTTCTGTAAGAATGTCGGAAAGGTTCATCACCATTTCTTGTTGTTCAATAAGGTCTTGCTTCAATTTATTTCCAGCTGCACCCATTAACAATAAAAAAACTTTCTTTAAATTTTCAATTCGCTTGTCTATACGAGAAGATGAAAAGGTTAGCAGCGATTTTAATGCAGCTACAGGTGCTTTTTTCATTGCTGCTAACACTGCAATTTCTTTTGTTTGGAAAGCTCTTTTCATCAACTCGCCTATAATTAACAAGCGATTTACCTCGTTTGTACCTTCGTATATTTTCGTGATTCGAGAATCTCTATAGCCGCGCTCTACTCCTGTTTCCATTGCATAGCCCATACCGCCGTGTATTTGAATTGCCTCGTCTGTTACGTAACAAAGCACGTCGGATCCGTAAACTTTAGCTATGGAACATTCAATGGCATATTCTCTAATGGCCTTTACTTTTGCATCGTTTAAAGAGGCGCCCGAAGCTACTAATTCTTGGTATTTGCTATCGATCATTGCGCCAATGCGGTAGGTTGCAGACTCTGTAGCAAATGCTTTTACTGTCATGTCTGCAAGTTTGTGCTTAATGGCGCCAAATTCGGCTATGGATTTGCCAAATTGCTTGCGCTCGTTGGCGTACTTTACAGAAGTATCGATGGCCACTTTACATCCGCCTACTGCACTAGCTCCAATTTTTAATCTGCCTGAGTTTAAAATGTTTAAGGCAATTTTAAAACCCGCTTGGCGTGCACCCAATAAATTTTCTTTGGGTACTTTACAATCGTTAAAAAACACCTGTATGGTCGAAGATCCTTTGATCCCCATTTTGCGCTCTTCTTCTCCTAAGGTTATGCCACCAAAATCTTTTTCTACAATAAAAGCCGATAGGTTATCATCCGCATCAATTTTAGCAAAAACAATGAATATGTCTGCAAAGCCTCCGTTGGTAATCCACATTTTTTGCCCATTAATTAAATAATGAGTTCCCTCGGAATTAAGTATGGCTTTGGTTTTTCCAGAATTTGCATCGGAGCCAGCATCGGGCTCCGTTAAACAATAGGAGGCCATATGTGTTCCGTTGGCTAAATTGGGGAGGTATTTTGTTTGCTGCTCTTTTGTACCGTAATAAACAATAGGCAAAGTTCCAATGGATGTATGCGCACCTATTGCGGTGGCAAATGCATGACCATGAGCAGTGGTTTCTCCAAATATAAGTGTCGTTACCATGTTTAAGTCCATGCCTCCTAACTCTTCTGGAATGTTTACTCCGAGCATTCCCAATTCTCCAGACTTCTTTAACGCTTGTAACATTAAAGTTTTGTCTTCCATAGCATCGAGCTTATCTAAATTTGGCTTTACCTCTTGTTCTATAAAATCGATGATCATCTCTTTAATCATCCTTTGCTCTTCATTAAAACCTTCGGGTACAAAAACATCTGTTGCAGATGTTGCTTGGTAAATAAATGCGCCTCCCTTCATAGTTTTGTATTGTTTTGGTGAACTTTACAATGATACAAAAAATAAACCAATGCGCGCATTGGTTTATTTTAAAATAGCTAAATTTGCTTATAAATTGACAGCAAAAAAAAATTGCTAGAGCTAAATACAAATAGAAGTTTACAGAAACTGCTGCTATTAAAACTAAAAAAAGCCCTACAAAATGCAGGGCTTTAAACTATAAATGAAGGTAGATATTTACTTTACAGCAACTAATTCTACATCAAATTCTAAAGTAGCTTTAGCTGGTATAACAGGCGGATGACCTCTTTCTCCGTAGGCTAAATGAAACGGAATGATAAAGGTTGCTTTACCACCTACTTTAAGCAGTGCAATCCCTTCGTCCCAACCTTTTATAACCATGCCTCCACCTAACTGAAAATCGATAGGATCACCACGTTCTATGGAAGAGTCGAAAACAGTACCGTCCATTAAACGACCTGTATAATGTACCGAAACTGTTTTACCAACAATGGCATCCATTCCTGTACCAAGAACTTCGTTAGCCACCATTAATCCAGAATCTGTTGTTCTAGCGTTTGGGTATTTAACTTCAATTTGCTTTTTCAAAGCTAGGGCTGCTTCTTTTTCAGATTCCTTTTGCTTAGATCCGACGTTGTTTACCTCGTTGGCAAAAACAGTAGCTGCATCAAATGCATTTGCTAAATCTCCAACTCTAGTAAAGTTAATAGACTCTAGTACGTCATCTTGAGCAATAGAATTTACTACGTCCATTCCATCGATTACGTTTCCAAAAACAGTGTGTTTATTGTCTAACCAATCGGTTGCAATGTGCGTAATGAAGAACTGAGAACCATTTGTTCCAGGACCTGCATTTGCCATAGATAAAATCCCTGGGCCGGTATGCTTAAGTTCCGGATGGAATTCGTCTGGAAAATCGTATCCAGGACCGCCAATACCAGAACCCTTAGGGCAACCACCTTGCACCATAAAATTGTCTATAACACGATGAAATTTTAAGCCATCGTAATAGGCTACGCCATCTTCTTTTTCTTTATTTGGTATTTTCCCTTCTGCTAAGCCAACAAAGTTAGCTACAGTCATTGGGCATTTCTCAAACTCTAGCGCAAGGGTAATAGCTCCCTTGCTCGTCTTAATCTCGGCGTATAATCCGTCCTTCATCAATGTAATTATTTAGCAATTTCAATTAATTCTACTTCAAATATCAAGGTTGCATTTGGTGGAATTACTCCTCCAGCACCTCTTGTTCCGTATGCCAATTGCGATGGAATTATTAAAGATCCTTTTCCACCTACAGAAAGTAAAGCAATACCTTCATCCCAACCTGGAATAACTTTTCCTACACCAATAGGAAATTCTATGGGCTGACCTCTTTCTACAGAAGAATCGAATACGGTTCCATCGGTTAGGCTTCCAGTATAGTGTACTTTTACTGTTTGAGAAGCTTTTGGCATTACGCCATTTCCTTCTACTTCAATTTTGTAAAACAAGCCACTTGCTGTTTCTGTATACCCCTGGGTAAGCTCAGCTAGTTTTGCTTTGGCTACTTCTAGAGCAACTAATTCTGCTGCGGCTGCGGCTGCTTGAGCTTCTGTAAATACTGTTTCTGCATCAAACTTTTTTGCCATACGACCGTTTCTAATAATTGAAACAGAGATAATAGAATCAGAGGTTTCAATTAGGTTAACAATGTCCAGAGAAACAGAATCGATAACATGACCAAAAATAGAGTGTTTTCCGTCGAGCCAAGGAGTTTCTTTATGAGTGATGAAAAACTGAGATCCATTTGTGGTAGGTCCTGAGTTTGCCATAGATAGAATTCCGGGGCCGCTGTGCTTTAAATCTGGATGAAACTCATCAGCAAATTTATAACCAGGATCTCCAGAACCTGTTCCTTGAGGACAACCACCTTGAATCATAAAGTCTTTGATGACTCTGTGAAACAACAAACCATCGTAATATGGAGTTCCTATTTCTTTTTCGTCGTTTACTTTAGTTCCTTCTGCTAAACCTACAAAATTGGCTACAGTAAGCGGTGTTCTTTGGAACTCTAAGACTAAGTCTATGGTTCCTTTATTGGTGTTTATTCGGGCAAACATCCCTTTGTCTTTAATTGAGGTAGGGTTTAAAATTTCCACTACTTTTTCAACTCCATCTACTGAAGGCTGATCCGCTTTTGAAGCACAAGACTGAGCACCTAATCCGAATAACAATCCACAAACAAGAATTAATTTTTTCATTTTGATTTGTTTAGTTTATTAATTTCTTTTTTAAAAACAGTGCAAATATACTTTTTTATAAAAGTATAAAAGGCAGTTTAACAATATTTAGCAATTGGCTAAAAGCTCTTGCTTATAATTTGGCAATACGCTTTTAAATTTTGCAATGGCATCTTCCATACTTCCTTCAAATGCTCCACCAGCAGCATTTATATGCCCTCCACCGCCAAAATGCTCTTTGGATAATAGGTTGGCTCTAAACTGATTTATACTTCTAAAGGAAATTTTGACCAAATCGTCTTGCTTTACAAAAAAGGCGGTAAACACAACATTTTCAATAGAAAGTGCGTAGTTAACAAAACCTTCCGTATCTCCTTTTACGAAATTAAAACGCTCGAGCTCGTCTCTGGTAAGACACATAATTGCGGTATGATACTCTGGCAATACTTCTAGTTTCTCACTTAAGCAGTAGCCCAATAGTTTTAAGCGACTTTCTTTATTTGTATCAAAGAGTGTTTGATGAACGGCGGCATGGTCTAATCCTAAATCGATGAGTTTTGCTGCAATTTCGTGCGTTCTTTTGTCTACCGACGAAAAGCGGAACGAACCTGTATCGGTTACCATACCTGTATAAATACATTTGGCAACATCTACGGTTAAATAGTTTGTCCATTGCATCAGGTCTATAAACTCAAACATAAGCTGGCAGGTTGAACATACACTTGGTACTGAGAAGGTGAAATCCGCAAAATCTTTGGGTTCCTGATGGTGGTCTATCATAACCTTTTTGGCAGAAGCTGACTCCAAAGCAGCACACATCATATCCGTACGACGTAAGTCGTTGTAATCTAAACAGAAAATTAAATCTGCTGCTTCTATTTGTGCATTTGCTAGTGTTTCGTTGCCCTCGTACTCAAGCACATCCTCATTTTTAGGCAACCAGTGTAAAAATTTTGGGTAACCGTTGGGAACAATTACTTTTACATCGAAGTTTTGCGCCAGCAAAACTTGGTACAATGCAAGGCTAGAACCCATCGCATCGCCATCTGGCCCACGGTGTGTAGTTATAATTATTTTGGGCTCTTTGGCAAGTTCTGCCTTTAATTCTGTGTAATCGAAATCTCTCATAGTTTGCAAAATTAAAGAAAGCTGTTTAATAAATGTTAAGCTAAGGCAATTAATAAATACGAATTTCGCTTGCACCCATTCCGTATAATTTGGCATCTGCAGGGCCAACTTTTAGGTTTGGAAACTGCCCTAGATAGTTGTAAATTTCTTGTTTAAGCACGCCCTTTCCCACTCCATGAATAACTACTAAATAGGGCTCATTGTCCTGTAAAGCCTCATGCAACCTAACTCTAAAATGATTGAGTTGCAGGCTTACAATTTCAAAATTTGACAAACCCTTGTAAGAGTCCATTAGAGATTCCATATGAAGATCTACCTCGTTATGCTGAAAGTATCTTGGAGCGCTTTGATGTGGGGTGGAATTCAAGCTTTTTGTTTTACTCAAATCCTTTTTTATTTTACCTTGTATTTCTTTCGGATTAACAGAAAAATCTTCTTGCCATATTTTCTCAATTTCCAGTCGATTTGCTGGAATCGAAAAGCCATCTTCTAGCTCTACCTCATACTCGTTAGAGGTATTAATCCCTATTATTTTGCCTTTGGTATTGTCGCTCATAAAACAAACAGAATCGCCTAAAACTAGTTTTGTAGCCGCAGAGGCGTCTCTCTCGAGCATGGGCAGCTCGTCTATTTTCCGATCTTCTTTTTTTATGGGAAACAGATGCTTTCCCTCAACCTTAGGGATAAAAGTAATGCGTAT
>CAWVTK010000010.1:0-24032 GCA_963933205.1 uncultured Flavobacteriales bacterium | reverse complement strand
ATAGATATTATTTAATTAATTAACAGAATGGTACGCGTAAAGCAGTACCGAGAATTAAATAAACCTGAGAGGTAACTTTTATAATAAGAGCTAATGTAGTAAATAATAGCTAGATAACTAATTTATTAACTATGTATTATTCGAGATGAGTGAGTTTAATTTAGCTTCTAATGCGCGGATCGAGGATGTAGTAAAGGAAATCGGTGCAAATGGTGATGAGTACAAAACAGATGGAAAGTGTAAGAACCGCGCCCATAACCACAGGTAAATCGAGGTAATTTAAGGCATACACAATTTCTTTACCCAAGCCGTTCCATCCAAAAATAAATTCCACAAAAACGGCTCCAGCTAATAAGGAGGCCATCCAGCCAGAGGCAGAAGTAAGCACCGGATTTAAAGCATTGGGCAGTGCATGCACCAATAAAATTCTGGAAGAAGACAGTCCTTTTGCGCGCGCTGTTCTAATGTAATCTTCGGCCAAGGTATCTAAAATAGAATTTCGGGTTAACTGCATTACAACTGCCAATGGGCGCATGCCAAGGGTAAGTGCAGGTAAGAGTACGTTTTTTAATACCAGATGCTCTCCTCTACCGTAATCGTCTACCTCGTACAAGCTCCCCGTCATAGACAAGCCGGTGTATTCTTGGTAAACGTAGCCAAAAATCCAGGCCATGAGTATGGCCGAAAAAAAGGAGGGCAAAGCCATGCCAAGGACGGCTGTACTCGATAAAAATTGATCGATAAACTTATGCTCGTACAAGGCGCAAACCAGCCCAAAACCAATGCCAAAAAACAAGGCTATACTCATGGAAGCTATGGCCAGCACAAAGGTATTGGGCAAGGTATTGGCAATAATAGCACTTACAGGAACTCCCTTGCGTACAAAAGATACTCTTAGGTAGGGAGCTTTTAAAACCAAACTGTACTTACCAGTTTCAAAAGTGGCAAATACGGTATAAGCGTGGGTGCTTTTGTGCGTAAAATCTGTAGGCAAATTGCTGTGTACAGACAGCGGAGATAAGTCGTTTAAGAAATATAGGTACTGCTGAGGCAGTGGTTTGTCAAAGCCGTATTTTTTTTGAATGGCCTGGCGCATTTCTTCGTTTTCTCTTTGTCCCAGCATCATCCGCGAAGGATCGCCAGGTAAAATGGAAAACAAACAAAAAACCAAAGTCGCCACACCCCAAATTACCAGTAGTGTGTAAGCGAGTTTGTATGCTAGGGCTTTTAGCAATTTACTTGAGGTATTTATTTTTTAGCTCCTGTGCACTTGGAAAGTCGTTGTGGTGCCATTTGTTAACAATGGTTCCCTCTTGCAACCAAAGCATACTAGGATTCGATCGGATTATGGTTTTTAAGGTTGTTTCGTCGGTAAAATAAAAAGGTATGGTAACACCTGCCTCTTGGCTAATGGAGAGCATTTGAGACTCTGTTGTGGCAGACAATGCCACAAGCGATACTGCTTCGCCGCTTAATTCGTTCATTAGCGTTTGTACTTTCTGCAGGCCTTGGTAATCCGATTTTTTCAAATCGTACATTACAAACATTACGGCGTTGGGTGCCGTTAAAATACTGTCTGTAATGTCTCCCAAAACGTCGGATTCTATCGAGAAATCGTGAATGGGTGGATGGTCTCCTTCCAGTATAAGTTTGGTTTCGCGGTCTACAAAAGTAGCGCCTTCAATTTCCCAAGGCTTGTCTTCGGTACTGTAATCATTAACCACACCGTTAAGCTCGTATTTCCACACATCTTGGTATACATCGGCCACAGCTCCTTCGGGCAAAACCATGTCTTTGGCTATGTTTTTACCAATGGCATACGGGCGGTAATCTCTAATAGGTAAATGCGAGTACGTATGGTACGAAAAGGCAATACAGGTAATTAAAGCTAAGGTAGCCAGAGTCCATTCTCTAATTTCTTTGTGTAAAAAATGATTGACCAAGCCGGCCATAACAAACAAAATAAGGGAAAAGTAAACTGGGAAGAACCAGTCTAAAATAAAATAAGAAAACAAGCCAGTTAATAGGAGTGCAACAGACAATACCTTTAAGTTTTGTTTGTTGGTTTGGTATTTTACTTTGGAGTGAAAGGCCACAATAATAAAGATGAGTACACTTAAAACAACATCTTTAGCAAAAGATTCCCAGGGGGTTAATTTAATGGCATCGCCAAAACAACCGCAGTCGGTTACTTTATTAAAATAGGCGGAGTAAAAAGTTAAGCCGTCAAAAAACAAAATCATGAGCAATAAAGAAAAAGCTGTTATTCTCATTTTGGCACCTACCAAAACAGCCAAACCCAGTAAAATTTCGGAAATGCAAATAAATACTGCCAGCGGATAGGTGTATTCTAAAAAGAAAGGAAGGTCGAGTACATCGGCCGCGAAATAATCGTGCAGCTTAAAAGAAAAGCCTACCGCATCGTTGGCTTTCACTAATCCCGAAACAATAAATAGAGCACCAACGAGGGTGCGCGAAATGGTGGTTAATTTTTGCATCTTATTCTTCTTCTAAATGAATTAAGGCGAAAACAGCATAATTTACCATATCGTAATAATTGGCATCTATACCTTCGCTTACTAAAGTTTTTCCTTGGTTGTTTTCTATTTGCTTAACGCGTAAAAGTTTTTGGAGTATTAGGTCGGTTAAAGAACTTACCCTCATCTCTCTCCAGGCTTCGCCGTAATCGTGGTTTTTAGCTTCCATAAGTTCTTTAGAGGCCTTTGCATAATGCAGGTACACCTGTAAAGCTTCGCTTGTATTTAGATCTGGCTGTTCTGCCACACCCTTTTCTAGCTGAATGAGTGCCATAATAGAATAATTCAAAATGCCGATAAACTCAGAGTAAATGCCCTCCTCTACTCGTTGCACTCCTTTATTTTCTATGCTTCTTATGCGCTGGGCCTTAATGTAAATTTGATCGGTAAGCGATGGCAAACGTAGAATGCGCCAAGCGCTTCCGTAGTCTTTCATTTTCTTTTCGAAAAGCCCAGAGCACTTTTCAATAACCAGATCGTATTGTTGTGAGGTTTTACCCATTAGAATTAAATGTAAAGAAGAATTATTTTTTACTTTTGATGCTAAATTAATCGTTTCTTTATTTAAACAAAAATATATCCTTTGAAAAGAACCATCAATTGTAAAGGGAATTTAATTGATTTAAGTAAACCTAGAGTTATGGGCATCTTAAACAGCAGTCCAGACTCCTTTTACTCCGAAAGTAGAACACTAAACCAGAGCGATTTACTTAGTAAAGCGGCTTTAATGCTAAAGCAAGGTGCTACTTTTATAGATTTGGGAGCTTATTCCTCTAGGCCCGGAGCTGCATTTGTTTCCGAGGAGGACGAACTTAGTCGTTTACTTCCATCTTTGGAAGCACTTGTAAAGGAGTTTCCCTCTCTTTTAATTTCGGTAGATACTTTTCGCGCTAATGTAGCAGCTAAGGCACTGGAGACGGGAGCCTGTATGGTAAACGATGTGTCGGGTGGAAACTTAGATCCTGCTATGTTTTCTTTTGTAGCCAAAAATCAAGTTCCCTATATTTTAATGCACATGCGGGGTAATCCGGAAACGATGGCTAAGCTAAACAATTACGATAATTTAATTTTAGATACACTTAGCGAGCTGCAAACAAAAGTAAAAACTTTAACCGATTTGGGTTTAAACGATCTTATTGTAGATCCTGGACTGGGTTTTGCAAAAGACCTGTATCAAAACTATGAGCTTGTAAAGCATTTAAAGAGTTTTGAGCGTTTAGGACATCCAATACTTATAGGAGCCTCGCGTAAATCCATGGTATACAAACTATTAGACATTAGCCCCCAAGAGGCGCTAAACGGGAGTACAGTGGTGCATACCGCCAGTTTGCTAAACGGAGCTTCCATACTAAGAGTACACGATGTAAAGGCTGCAGTAGAAGCGGTAAAAATTACTAACTTGTTGAAAAATTAAACGCTTTTGGGATTTTTAGATTTTGACCTTTTAGATTTATTAGACATTTTATTAGTAAGCGCATTACTTTACCAATTGTATAAATTGGTAAGAGGTACAGTTGCCATTAAAATTTTTATAGGACTTGCTTCTACCTATTTATTTTGGAAACTGGTTGGCGCACTCCAAATGGAAGTGTTAAGCGAAATACTAGGTCAATTTATTGGAGTTGGAGTTTTGGCTGTTATTATTGTGTTTCAGCAAGAAATACGAAAATTTTTACTACTGATTGGTACCACCAGTTTTTCGAATAAAAACGATTTTTTTAATTTAATTACCAAACCAAAAAAGGGTCTTGCGCTAAATATAAATGAAATTCAAACCGCTTTTAAAAGCTTATCGAAAACCAAAACAGGCGCCTTATTAATTATTACTCGAAATACCGAATTGGGATCTTACGAAGACACCGGAAAAAGAGTTGACGCCAAGGTAGGAGCTCCCGTATTGGAAAGTATTTTCTTTAAAAACAGCCCTTTGCACGATGGTGCTGTAATTATTACAAAAAATAAAATTGTGGCTGCAAGCTGTGTGCTGCCCGTTTCTGACAGTGTAAATTTACCTACGCACATGGGCTTAAGACACCGATCTGCAGCAAGCATTACCGAAATGACCGATGCGCTTGCTTTAATTGTATCGGAAGAAACCGGAAAAATTGCTTACTTTAAACAGGGTCGTTTAAAGGAAAACATCAGCCTAAGTACTTTGGAAGAGTATTTAAAAAGAGATTTAAAAAACGCTTAAGGCGCTAAACGCGAAACCTGCCATTTGTCCGCTACTTGTTCGTATAAAAACCGATCGTGTAATCGAGACGAGCGTCCTTGCCAAAACTCTACTTTTGTTGGTTTTAATACATAACCACCCCAAAACTCTGGCTTTGGAATTGCTTCGTTTTCATGCAGTTTTTCCAAACGAGCAACCTCGTTAGACAATACATCGCGGTGTGCAATTTTAGAACTTTGCTGAGAAGCCAGCGCAGAAATTTGACTGCCTCGAGGACGCGAATGAAAATACGATTCAGAAATGCTTGGGTCAATTTTTTCTACCAAACCGGTAATTCGAATTTGCTGCTCTAGTGCAGGCCAAAAAAAAGTTAAGCAGGCATTTGGGTTTTCTGCCAGTTCTTTCCCTTTAAAACTGTCGTAATTGGTGTAAAATCTAAAACCCTCTTTTTCTAAACCTTTTAACAACACTACTCTACCACTGGGAACCCCAAGGTTGCTTACCGTAGAAAGAACCATGGCATTGGCCTCTGGCACTTTTAAATGTAAGGCCTGTTTAAACCATTCATTAAACTGATCAATAGGCTGGGCTTTTAAACCAAATTCGTCCAAAGAAAATTTGGTGTAGTCTATTCGAAGGTCTGAGATTTTTTTCATCTGCTAAACGTATTTTAGCAAAAATAATGATATAACTTGGAAGTACGTAGTATTAGACTTACATTTAAAAATGTATTTGAAAAATTATAAGCTGTAAAACCGAATGAAATCTATAAAAAAAATAAACCTAAATAGAGGGCAACTCCTTATATCTCAACCGCTCATAAACGACGATTTTTTTCATAATTCGGTTGTGTTTTTATCTGAGTTTACTGAAGATGGCATTGTTGGTTTTATTGTAAACAAGCCCTTGCGTATGTCTATCCATCATTTAATTGATAATTTCCCTAAGTTTGCTACAACCCTCTATTATGGCGGTCCTGTAGAATCGGATAATCTGTACTTTATTCATCGTGTTCCCGAAAAAATAAAGGGCAGTATACACATTACTAAAAATTTATATTGGGGTGGCGATTTCGATCAGATCAAAGATTTAATTTTAAGAGACGAATTAAAATCAAACGAAATCCGTTTCTTTTTGGGCTATTCTGGCTGGGAAGAAAATCAATTAAACGAAGAAATTGCATCGGAATCTTGGATTGTAGACGAAATGGAAGACTCTTTGTTTGAGTGGGATATGAAAAACATTTGGAAAGAGCGTATTAGCAAAAGAGGGAGTGACTTTCAATTGTGGGACAATGCACCCAAAGACATCAGCCTAAACTAAACTATAAAGCTAAAAGTTTTTTTCGAATATCCTCAGAAACAATGTTTTGGTAGGTTTTCTTTTTGTAGGACTTCACCCATTGAATTCCTTTGATCGAATTGGTTAAAAATACCTCATCCGCTTTAATTAATTCAAAGGTTTTCATTTCTTTTTCCATCAAACTTATACCCCATGCATCGGCATTATCAATAAGTTGCTTTCTAATTATTCCATCCACACAACCAGAGGCTACAGCCGAGGTGTAAATAATGCCGTCTTTTACCACAAATATATTGGAAGCGGTGGTTTCGCAAATGTAAGATTCGGTATTCAGAATAATAGCCTCATCCAGCTGATTTTCTTGAGCAAAAATACCCGACAAAACACTTACCAAAGAGCTGGCTCCCTTAATGTTGTATAAAGGTTGAGATGGTTTTAAATGATCGTGAAACACATCTATAACCAATCCATTTGAGGAATCGTTTGGACTAATTTCTTCTACTTCAATTAGGTATTCTAAACTTCTGTCTGTTGGAGTATAAAGTCCACCGTCGGTTCTAAACAAGCTTAACCGAACTCTTGCCTCTGCCGAATTTAAGTTTGCAGCATCTAGGGTGTTCAATATTTCTTGTTGCATAAAATCCATATTTAAATGGATGGGTATTTCCATACGAAGCAGGCAAGCGCCTCCCATCATTCTAAAATAATGATCTTCCCAAAACTTTAAAACATGGTTGCGGTACAAGATAGTTTCGAACAACTGATCGCCGTATAAAAAAGCTCTATTACCCGCTTTAAAAATGGTTTCTGATGAAGCAATGAGGGTACCGTTATAGTTTACCATTATCAGGAAATAAGAATGTTAAGGTTTGAGTTGGCTGGTATTTGGTAGGCTTTTAAGCCTACTTTTTTTGCAGCTTGAATGTCTCTTAAACTGTCGCCAATTAAAAAGGAATCTTTAACAGAAATGTTGAACTTAGCTATGGTTTTTTCTAGCATTAATGAGTCGGGCTTTCTGCATATACACGACTCAATTGTATGGTGGTGTGGGCAAAAAGAAATGGAAAGTAAGTTTAAATTTCGAAGGGAAAACCAATCTTCTAAAAAACTGTTTATTTTTAGTACATGAGATTTGGTATACCGCTTTTTAGAAATACCTCCTTGGTTGGTTACAATTGCAAAAGAAAAACCTTTTGCAGACCAATGTTTTAGAGCAGATTCTAATCCATCGTTTAACACAAAGGATTTTAACTCGTATACATAATCGCCAATTTCTTGGTTTATTACACCGTCTCTGTCTAAAAAAACTACTTTTCTCATGGCCTAAAAATAAGATTATAAACTGAGTTTATTTTAAGTTTTAGTAACAGAAGTGTAGCACATTTCCATATGAGGAATGTTGTCTTCCAAATAGCCCTCTCCTACCGGACAAAAGCCTAAAGATTGGTAAAAAGGAAGCAAGTATTGCTGTGCAGATATTCTAATATTAGTAGCGGGATATTGCAAGGCACAAAAAGCCAAACCTTGTTTCATTAACTCGATGCCAAGGCCTTTTTTACGACTAGAAAGTTTTGTTAAAACCCTACCAATAGAAGGCTCCTTATAACTTATACCTGGTTTTACAATACGTAAATAAGCTACCAAAAGCTCATTATTATAGCACATTAAGTGATGCGATTGCTTGTCCTTTTGGTCGCAGTCTTGGTACGGACAATTTTGCTCTACTACAAAAACTTCTTGACGTACTTCACACATATCAAAAAGTTCATCTTTGCTCAATTCTTCATAAGAACGAACGATCCAATTGAGAGCTGCCATAGTAGGAAATTAGGAATTTTTTTAGATAAAAAAGGCCTCCGATGGAGGCCTTTTTTATTATTTAAGCATCGTTACAGGATTCTGCAAATACGTTTTTAGTGTATTCAGAAAAGCTGCTCCAGAAGCACCATCAACCACTCTATGGTCGCAAGATAAGGTCAACTTCATCACATTACCTGGCACAACTAAACCGTCTTTAACAACAGGAACTTGTTTGATTCCTCCAACAGCAAGAATGCAAGCATCCGGTGTGTTTATAATGGCTGTAAATTCATCAATTCCAAACATTCCTAAATTAGAGATGGTAAAGGTACTTCCCTCCCAGTCTGCTGGTTGTAATTTTTTGTCTTTGGCTTTTTGAGCAAATTCTTTTACTTCTCCCGATATGTCGGTTAAAGATTTTGTGTCTGTAAAACGAACTACAGGCACTAAAAGTCCATCATCAACTGCTACAGCAATTCCAACATTAACATGTTTGTTGCGTCTAATTACATCTTCTCTCCAAGAAGAGTTTACGGTAGGATGTTCTCTAAGTGCCATAGCACAAGCTTTAACAACTAAATCGTTAAAAGATACTTTGGTGTCTGGTAAAGCATTAATGGCTTTACGAGCTGCCATTGCATGATCCATATCTACAGAAATAGACAGGTAAAAATGAGGGGCAGAGAACTTAGATTCAGCCAACCTTCGCGCAATAACTTTTCGCATTTGCGAAACAGGTTCTTCTGTATAAGACTCTTGGTAAGCTAGTCCAGAAACAACAGGAGTTTGGTAATTATCTATGTCTCGTTTTATAACTCTACCTCCATCACCAGATCCGGCAATAGATTTAATATCAAGGCCTTTTTCTACAGCTAAGCGTTTTGCTAAAGGCGAGGCAACGGTTCTACCATCCAATGATTTGCTGGTAGGAGCTGCTGCAATAACAGGTGCAGCAACGGCTACAGGAGCTGCGGGTTTTTCCACTGCCACTTGTACCGGTTTTTCTTCTTTTACTTCTGCCGCGGCAGGTTTTGTTTCTGCTTCAAGCAGTGCTTTTACATCTTCACCTTCTTCACCTAAAATGGCAAGAATGGAATCTACAGCAGCGGTAGAAGCTTCTCCAACACCAATGTGTAACAAAACACCTTCTTGGAAAGATTCAAACTCCATTGTTGCTTTGTCGGTTTCAATTTCTGCGAGTAAATCACCCTCAGCAATAGAATCTCCTACTTTTTTGTGCCACTTCGCAACTGTACCTTCAGTCATCGTGTCGCTTAAACGGGGCATGCGTACAATTTCAGCCATAATTTATTCTTTTATGAAAGGATATTCCTCTGCGTAAACATTTTTATATAGAGAATCATTCGAAGGGAATGGAGACTCTTCTGCAAAATCTACAGCTTCTTGAACGGTAGCTTTAACGTTAGCTTGAATTTCAAGAATCTCTTCTTTTGTTGCCCATTTCTTGTTTTCTATCACTTCGAGAACTTTAGCAATTGGGTCAATTTTTTGATACTCGGCAACCTCGTCTTTCGTACGGTATTTTTGCGCATCAGACATAGAGTGTCCTTTAAAACGATAGGTTTTCATTTCTAAAAACGTTGGTCCATCTCCTTTACGAGCTCTATCGGCTGCTTCTTTTACCGCTTCGGCAACCGCTACAGGATCCATTCCATCTATCGGGCCACAAGGCATGTCGTAAGCCAAACCTAATTTCCAAATATCGGAGTGGTTTGCGGTACGTTCTACAGAAGTACCCATGGCATAACCGTTGTTTTCGCAAATAAATACCACCGGAAGTTTCCAGTTCATGGCCATGTTAAAGGTTTCGTGAATTGCTCCTTGACGAACAGCTCCATCTCCCATATAACACAAAGTAACCGCATCAATATTATTGTACTGATCGGCAAAGGCAATACCTGCACCTAAAGGAACTTGAGCTCCTACAATACCATGTCCGCCGTAGAAATTAAATTCTTTAGAAAACATGTGCATAGATCCACCTTTACCACCAGATGTACCGGTAGCTTTTCCGAAAAGCTCTGCCATAATATTATTTGGACTTACGCCCATTGCTATTGGCATAACATGATCTCTGTAAGCAGTGATCATTTTATCTTTGGAGGGGTCTATTCCTGATATTGAACCAGCTAATATTGCTTCTTGACCATTGTATAGGTGCAAGAAACCACGAATTTTTTGTTGAATATAAAGTGCGCCTGTTTTATCTTCAAACTTGCGCCAAAGTAGCATGTCTGCATACCACTTTAAATACGTTTCTTTCGTAAACTTTAACTTTGCCATTTCTTATAAATTAAGATGCAAATGTAGTAATTAGTTGGGATTTCAACTAACAATATCTAAGGCTTGAGAATTAAATGGTATTGGAAGTAAATCTTTTACAGAACTAAATTCAATTACTTGATTTCCAGGACCTTTTAGGAGTACTTTAATGGGGGAATTTTGCTTGTATTCAAACTCCATCATGGATTGACGACAGGCTCCACAGGGTGCTAACATTTCTTTAATGTCGAATTTTGATGAATTTGCCGAAATTGCAATCGAAATTATTCGCTGTTTAGAAAACTGTGCACCGCAAGAAAAAATAGCAACACGCTCGGCACATAGCCCAGAAGGATAAGCTGCATTTTCTTGATTTGAACCTAATACAACCTGATCGTTTTCTAGCAAAATTGCAGCACCTACCCTAAATTGAGAATAAGGTGAATGAGAACTTTCTTGTGCTTTTACAGATTGACTTAATAGAAACGATTGTTTCTCTGAGAGCTCATCGTTTGTATACTCTTTGTATTGGATGTTTATTTCTCTTTGTATCATAAACTAAATTTGTTAGGGCACAAAAAAGGAATTTATAAGTACCTCTTTTGCCAAGAATTTTTTAGCGGAATTTCCCAATGAGTGTCTAATTCTTTTTTTACAGTAACCAGGTTATTGTAAACAAGTGTTTCAGCGTTAACTTTACCCATCTTAATCAAGTCTTTAAAATCGTTAACTGAACTTAAAGTAACTTTAGAACCGGTTTTATGTGCAATAGAAAAACGGTTGAAAAAAGAGAGGTTAAATTTGGAATTGAACTCTTTAAATAAGTCTGTTAATGCACTTATGGAGCAACCCGAAGCGGCTTGTATGTTTTCGTCTAGTGCTACAACCACTAAGCAAGCATCTTTAATGTAAAATGCAGATTTCATTGGCGAACCGTGTGATGCCCACACCGCAAGGAAACCGGTAAGTTGTTCTTGAATGAAACTAAGTTCTGTGTCGGATAAAAACCGATCTGCTTGAAAAACCCAAATTCTACTCAGTGGGTTAAAATTTTGAAAAGAGAGGCTCATTTTATAAATCGTTTGCGGTGGCAATCATCTCGGCTAAATCCAATACCTCAACCTCGTCTTCTTTTTCTTTATTTTTAATTCCATCTGTCATCATGGTATTGCAAAACGGACATCCGGTAGCAATAATATCTGGTTTTATTTGTAAGGCTTCTTCGGTGCGTTCAATATTAATGTCTTTGGCTCCTTTTTCGGGTTCTTTAAACATTTGAGCACCTCCGGCACCACAGCATAAACCTCGAGATTTGCAGCGTTTCATCTCTACCAATTCGGCATCTAAACTTTGTATTAAAGAACGGGGCGCTTCGTATACTTCGTTTGCTCTACCTAAGTAACAGGGATCGTGAAAGGTTATTTTCTTGCCCTTAAAAGCACCACCTTGAACGGTTAGTCTTTCTTCATCTATAAGGGTTTGTAATAATTGTGTGTGATGAACCACTTCGAACTTCCCACCCAGTTCAGGGTATTCATTTTTGAGCGTATTAAAGCAGTGCGGACAAGTAGTAACTACTCGTTTTACATTGTAAGCATTCATAACCTCTATATTGGCCATGGCTTGCATTTGAAACAAAAATTCGTTTCCAGCTCGTTTTGCAGGATCTCCACTACAGGATTCTTCGGAGCCCAAAACAGCAAACTTATAGTTTAAATGGTTGAGTATTTTTACAAATGCTTTGGTAATTTTTTTTGCTCTGTCGTCAAAGCTACCAGCACATCCTACCCAAAAAAGTACATCGGGAGTTTCGTTATTAGCCATCATTTCGGCCATTGTAGGTACTACTAATTTTGTTGAAACATTTTCCATTAGGCTTCGTCTTTCCAGTTTAAGCGGTCTACAGCAGGAAATTGCCATGGAGCACCATTATTTTCTACGTTTGTAAACATTGCATTTAACTCGGTTGGAGCTGCAGATTCTTCCATCACTAAATATCTTCTCATATCGAGAATTATGGAGAGTGGGTCAATGTTTAATGGACAAGCTTCTGTACATGCATTACAGGAGGTACAAGCCCACAGTTCTTCTCTACTTATATAGTCGTCTAGCAAAAACTTACCGTCTTCTTTGTCGGGGCCGTTTTTATCTAGATTTGCGCCGTATTCTTCCAAACGGTCGCGCGTATCCATCATTATTTTACGAGGCGAAAGCAACTTACCCGTCATGTTAGCGGGGCATTCTGAGGTACATCTTCCGCACTCGGTACAGGAATATGCGTTCATTAATTGGAGCCAATTTAAATCCTTTACGTCTTTAGCTCCAAATCGCTGTGGTTCTTCTTCTGATGCACCTTCTTCAGGAGCAGCATAAGGATCTGCGCTAGGGTCCATCATCATTTCTACTTCTGCCTTTACAGAAGCCATGTTGGTAAAAGCACCCTTGGCATCTAGTTTTGCAAAGTAAGTATTAGGAAAAGCCAATACTATATGAAAGTGTTTGGAGTAGGGTAAATAGTTCATGAAGGTTAAAATACCCAAAATATGGAGCCACCATAAACCCCGTTCAACTAAATGAACACTTTGAATATTCATATCCTCAAATAAAAAGCTGACATGAGAACTTATTGGGAAAGAACCCGCTTTTACATAATGCTCAGCACCTGCGTTTTGAAGGGTTAAATCGGCAGCTTGCATCAGTAAAAAAGCACCCATTAAAACAACCTCAAATAAGAGAATAAGGTTGGCATCTGTTTTAGGCCATCCGTCCATTTCTTTCATGACAAACCTTTTAATGCGAAGCACATTTCTTCTGATGTAAAAGACAATACATGCCACTAAAACCAAAAAAGCCAAAATCTCGAACGAACCAATTAGAACATCATATATACCTCCTAAAAAAGAAAAAACTCTATGGGTACCAAAAAGACCGTCAATTAAAATTTCGAGCACCTCTATATTTATTACAACAAAACCTACATATACAATAATATGTAGGATTCCGGCTACAGGTCTTACCACCATTTTAGATTGACCTAAGGCTACTTTAGCCATCATTTTCCATCTTTCAATGGGCCTGTCAGATCGATCTATATCGCGTCCTACTAATATGTTTCTCCTAATTTTTAGTATATTCTTTCGAAGTAAAAAGAAGGCAGCTCCAAGAAAAAGAGCAAAAATAAGATTACTAAGTCCCATACAAGGTTTTTTATTTTAGAGTGTCAACTGGGGCACTTTTACGACCAAAAAGTGAAAAATGAACGTAGCGTTTTGGGTTTTTACGCATGTCTTCTAAGAGTAAATCTAGGGCGCCAATAGTACTATTCAATTCTGTATATAAATCGTCTTTCTTTAACAGTTTACCAATGGTTCCATTTCCAGAGTTAACCTCGGAAATAACGCCGTTTAAATTGCTTAGTGTTTTGTTTAAGTTTACAACTGTGTTGTTTACATTAACCTTGGCTAGCTCGTCTGAAAAACGACCAAAATTAGTTACAATAGAATTTAATTTATTGCGCTGAGCACTCAGTACGCCCGAGAGCGTATCTATGTTGGAAACCACATTGTTTAGGCTGTTTCGGTTGGTTTCTATTAACAAGCTCGTCTTATCGGCTAAATTTGTTATTGAGTGTAGTGTAGAGTCTAAAACACCCACTAGTTTTTCGGTACCCTCTTTTATTGGGAAGAGTTGTTGGGTTACTCGATCTGTTAAGGAAGATTTAATATCGCCAGAAAGTGTATCGCCAGGAACTGCCATAAGATTAGAGGTTCCAATTTGCACTTGCAGACCTTTGGACCCCATTATATCCATATCGTAAATACGAACTTTGGAGTCTTTGGTAAATTCTATTGGCTTAGAAATATTAAACGAAACCAATAGAGGGCCGTTAAAGGAGTAATCAAATGTTATGGAAGTAACCTGGCCAATTTTGTATCCATTTATGGTTACGGGTTGTCCAACTTCTAAACCGTGCACATTTTCGTAAAAAGCATGGTAATCTCTTTTTTGAGTAAACACGTTTTTTCCTCTCAGAAAATTGTATCCCCATATAAAACAGACCACAGTTGCAAATGTGGTTAAACCAATGACAAGTTCTTTACTATACCTCATGAATTATATATATGATTTATCAAAAATACAAATTATTTAAGTAGTTCTATTACCTTTAAAACATCGACTTTAACTTTGCTTTGTATTCCTACAATAAAACAATCTTTAAAGCCCTGATTAACAAGCTGTTTTTGATGCGTTTTAACTGATTCTAAATTGCTAAAATTACCACTACAGTATTTATACACATCGCGCTCAAAAAAGTAAAAGGGCTGCACTAAATTTTCGATCATTTTTGGAGATGCCTCAGTTGAAGAACTAAAAACTTGTACGGTTAAAAAAGGTGTTTCAGTATCCAATTCGCTTAAATTATTTTCAAGAGCAGTATCCGTAGTGTTAGTATTTTTTGATTCATTTATGAAATCGTTTACAGCTTTCACATCTTTTAGCACGCCTTCTTGCGCCGCTTTATAATCCTTAAAGGCTCTGTATAATGCAGATGCCATGTAGGTTTTACCTTGTTCAGAATTTAAAAAATCTTCTTCTTTAGGGTTGGTTAAAAAACCGAGCTCTACAAGTACAGAAGGCATAGCTACACGAGAAGTTACGTATAATGGAGCTCGCTTTACTCCTCGATCTCTACGATTGACACGATCTCTAAATTGAGTTTGAATTTTATCGGCCAATAAAAGACTGTTTTTTTCGTACATTTTTTGGTAAAGAGATACTTCTATTTGATATTCAGGACTATTTATATCAAAGTTTCCGTAATTAAGCTTGTCTTGTTCGGTAGTAATTATTGGGTTTTCTTTTATCGCAATTCGCGAGTGCTTCTCATGACTTGTTCCAACAACAAAAGAAGAGCATCCTACGGCATCTGGGCTCGTAAAAGCATCGCAGTGTATGGAAATAAACAAATCTGCCTTTTCTGTATTTGCAAGCGCTGTTCTTTCGTACAATGCCGGAAAAACGTCTTTGCTTCGGGTATAAATAACCTCCACATCGGGCATGTTTTCGTTTATGTATGCACCAAGTTTTAAGGCTACATCTAGGGCAATGTCTTTTTCCTTAAGCTTGTATCTCCCTGTTCCTAAATTACCTGGATCCCTACCCCCATGTCCTGCATCTATTATAACTTTGTTGAGTGCAACATTATAATCTACAGAAAATAAATAGGACCATACTGGTATGGAATAAAGTGCAAGAAATATCGCTATAATTCGTTTCACCTTAGCCGCGTTTTTTTAGTTAGTTTTGCATCATTCGTAAAGAACAAAAATAAAAAGAAAAATCACTTTTGTCGACAAAGTCTCTACATACTCTGTTTTTAAGTTTAATTATCTGCTGCTCATCGGCTTTTACAGCTTTAGCACAAGAAACTTTAGCCGACAGTACGCTTCAAGAAACCCCATTCTTAAGCTCTGAGGTTAAGTACTTTGCAGTAGATTCTAGTATTATTTTTTTAGCAGAAAAAAAAGTTTTCTTGTACCACGAAGCACAAGTAAACTACGAAGACATTGAGCTAAAAGCAGAGCATATTATTATAAACTGGCAGGATAATACGGTTTTTGCTATCGGATTAGCCGACAGTTCCGGAACAATTATAGGAAACCCCATCTTTACCGAAGGCGGTAAAACGTATAATTGTGAAAGCATTCTTTACAACTTTACCAGTAAAAAAGGAAAAATAAAGGGCATGAGAACTCAAGATGGAGATGGTTATATTCATGGAGATGAGCTAAAGAAAAGTGAAGACAATACCATGTTTATAGAACACAGTAAATACACCACTTGCTCTGCAGACGAACCTCATTTTTATATAGGTGCAAAAAAGCTAAAAGTAATTCCTGGTAATAAAATTATTAGTGGCCCAGCAAATTTAGTTATTGCAGATATTCCCACTCCTTTAGTAGTACCCTTTGGCTTGTTTCCTGTTCAAAACAAACAGAGTTCTGGATTTATTATGCCTACCTACGGCTACTCTCCTATACGCGGATATAATTTTAGAAATGGTGGTTGGTATTTTGTGGTAAACGAGCAAGTTGATTTGGCCCTAAGAGGCGATATTTTTACCCTTGGATCTTGGAAACTTAAAGCGCAGAGTGTTTACAAAAAACGCTACGCTTACAGCGGAAATTTAAGCTTAAGTTATTCTAAAAACTTACTTGGCGAAGAGGGCTTAACAGATTTTGAAGATCGTAGAGATTTTTATATAAAATGGTCTCATAAACAAGACAATAAAGCGCATCCGTACAGAAGATTTAATGCAAATGTAAATGCCGGATCGAGTACCTTTAACCAATTTAATGCCAACCAAAACAACGACTATTTAAAAAACACATTAAGCTCAGAGGTTTCCTACAGTTACTCTTGGCCTAGCAAACCGTATAACTTTGCGGCCAGTTTAAGACACAGTCAAAATACACAAACCAATACAGTAAGTTTAACTTTACCCGAGCTTAATTTTAGTATTAACCAATCCAATCCTTTTAAAAGAAAGCTAAGTTCTGGCAAGCAAAAATGGTACGAAAAAATAAGATTGAGCTATACAGTTAATGCAAAAAATCAAATTGAAGCTACCGACAGTACTTTGTTTACACAAGAAACCCTTGACAAATTAAAGTACGGAGTAGAACACAAGATTCCCATAAAAGCCTCCTTTAAACTATTTAACTATTTTAATGTAACACCAAGTGCAGATTATACAGAGCGTTGGTATTTTAACCGAATAGAAAGAAGTTACAACGAACAAACCCTAGCAATAGATACGGATACCCTTCAGGGAATGCGAGCTGTTAGAGACTTTGCTACTCGTGTAAGTTTAAACACTAAAATATATGGACTTTATCAATTTAAGTCGAAAAAAATAAAAGCCTTAAGACACGTGTTTACTCCAAGTTTATCTTTTTCGTACAGACCCGATTTTAGTGAGGAGAAATTCGGTTACTACGATTGGAGTATTGTCGATTCTACAGGAAATCAAAACGATCTTTACTCCTACTTTAAAGAGGGAATCTACGGAACCGCACCTAGAGGAAAATCTGGTAATATAAACCTAACATTGGAAAATAATTTAGAATTGAAAATTAGGGCACGAAACGATTCTGTTGTAGAATATAAAAAAATAGCACTTTTTAGAAGCTTGCGGTTTAGTGGAGATTACAATTTAGCCGTAGACTCGTTCAATCTATCTGCTATTTCTTTTAGTGGGCGAACAGAGCTTATACCTAAAATGAATTTACAATTCAAAGGTTCTTTAAATCCCTACCAAATGGATGAGCAAGGAGGTAGAATTGAAGAATTTGTTTGGGAAAACGAAAAATCCTTAGGACGACTTACCAATTTCAATTTTACATTGAGCTGGGATTTAAAGAGCTCCGAAGAAACCAAAGAAAGAGAGAAACCCGAAAACACTTCGGAACAAGAATGGAATATGATACAAGACAACCCCGGCGATTATGTAGATTTTAACATACCGTGGAATGTTGGATTAAACTACAGTTATGACCTCAGTAAGCCTAGTTTAGAAAAAACAATTAACCAAACATTTAATGTTAACGGAAATGTTCGCTTAACCGAAAAATGGAAAATTGGTTTTCGTTCTGGATACGATTTTGATACCAAGAAAATTTCGTACAGTTCTTTTGATGTTTACCGAGATCTACATTGTTGGGAAATGCGTTTTAACTGGGTGCCTTTTGGATTCCGACAGAGCTTTAATCTTAGTATAAATGTTAAATCATCTGTATTACAAGATTTAAAACTTAACAAACGTAAAAGTTTTTACGATTTTTAATAGAGCTTTTTTTTCTGGAAATAAAAACTCAATTCATACGCCTCCAAGCACAACAACTATTTTAAAATGCAATTACCCACCGCTCTTACCCAAAATGAATTCTTGAGGAATAGGTTTTTCTTTTGCACACAGAGAATAGACTAAAAGATCTTTTAGGGTAAACAGTTAAACTAGTCGATTATTTTTTAACTTTCAATCGATTTTATTAGCGTTTTATATGAAAAAAAACATAGCCATTCTAAGAGGTGGAAACTCCTCAGAAATTGCCGTTTCGGTAAAAAGTGCAGCAGTTGTTTACAAAAACATAGACAGCGATTTGTACCAACCTTTTATAGTTCATATAGAAGGAGAAAACTGGTTTGTACTTATAGGTACTGAGCAAATACCTTTAAACAAAAATGATTTTTCTTTTATACTTAATGGCAAAAAAGTTAATTTCGATGGTGTTTTTATGGCCATACATGGCAGTCCTGGAGAAGATGGCTTATTGCAAGGTTATTTCGACTTAGTAAACATTCCTTACAATTGCTCTGGCTGTTTCGAAGCTTCTATTACCTTTAACAAAGCAATGTGCAATGCCTTGTTAAAACAATTTAACATAGCCTCTCCCAAAGCCATACTTTTAAACAAAAACGAAACTTATAATACAGCGCATATTGAAGCTGAGTTAGGTTTGCCTTGTTTTGTAAAACCAAATAGAGCTGGTTCTAGTTTTGGAATTTCTAAAGTGTATAAAACCAGCGAATTTAAACAAGCCTTAAAAAAAGCCTTTCTCCACGACCACCAAATTATTTTAGAATCCTTTGTAAACGGAACAGAAGTTACCTGTGGACTTATTGAAAAAAATGGTGCCCTTATTACTTTTCCTATTACAGAGATAAGCACCGAAAATGATTTTTTCGACTACGAGGCTAAGTACCAGGGAAAAGCTCAAGAAATTACTCCTGCACGCATTTCGGATACCGAAAAAAACGAAGTGCAATCTATTAGCAAACGTATTTACAAAACATTAAACCTAAAAGGCATGGTTCGTATGGATTATATACTAGAAAACCAAAAAGCCTATTTAATTGAAATCAATACCATTCCTGGTCTTTCGGAACAAAGTATTATTCCGCAACAGGCTCAACATTTTGGCATGAGCTTAAAAGAACTCTTTAATTTATCGCTAAGTAATATGTTTACTAATGATTAAACCAAAGCATTCTTTTAGTAAAAGAGAACTGAGTATAGAAGCATATATAGCTGGCTTAACTTCAGGAAATGTGAGCATATTAGGGCGCGCAATTACCTTAGTAGAAAGCACCAGAACAGCACATCAAAAACAAGCGCAAGCCATACTCGAAAAGTGTATGTCTTTTACAGGTAAATCTGTAAGAATAGGTATTACAGGAGTTCCTGGCGTAGGTAAAAGCACTTTTATAGAACGCTTTGGAAAGCTACTTACCTCTTACGGAAAAAAAGTAGCTGTACTCGCCGTAGATCCGAGTAGCGAGCAAGGCAAAGGAAGTATTTTGGGCGATAAAACCCGGATGGAAGAGCTCAGCAAAGATCCTTTGGCTTTTATTCGTCCATCTCCAAATGCCGGATCTTTAGGGGGCGTGGCCAGAAAAACCAGAGAGAGTATTTTACTCTGCGAGGCTGCCGGATATGAGGTGATTATTGTAGAAACTGTTGGGGTCGGACAATCGGAAACAGCAGTTCATTCTATGGTAGATTTCTTTTTATTATTGATGCTTGCAGGTGCTGGAGATGAGTTGCAAGGTATAAAAAGAGGGATTATGGAAATGGCAGATGCCTTAAGCATTACCAAAGCCGACGGCGACAATCTATTCAAAAGCACCGCTGCTCTTGGCGATTATAAACATGCCATTCATTTATTTCCGGCTAAAACAAACCTTTGGATTCCCAAGGTTCTTACCTGCTCTGCACAAGAAAACAATGGTATCGAAGAAATTTGGAATACCATTAACTCTTTTGTAAACCATTGTACCATTAACAATACTTTTGAGGAAAACAGAAAAAAACAAGCCCAATTTTGGCTGCACGAGAGCATACAAGAACAACTAGGTACTTATTTTTATCAAAAACCTGAAGTAAAAGCCTTGTTGCCAAAATTAGAAAAAGAAGTTGTTGCAGGAAATTTAAGTCCTTTTATAGGCGCTAACCAACTCATAGAATTATTTAAAAAATAATGGACGCACCCAATCAATTGATAGAAACCCTAGACATAGCTCTGGCTGGATATAGAAAAGACAATGAAGCTTTTGTAATTTCTATTCTTTACAAAGAAGAGGAGATTCTACAAATTATAAACCAAAACATGACGGAGGAAACCAAATCTGAAACAGGTGAATTCGGAATTGTTCTTTCGGTTTGCTTTGACATTTCTCAGGAAAAAGAATTGTATTACCGGTTTACGCATTCTCATTTTAAATTCGATGCAACTCTTGGTTTAGACTCCAACCAGGAAATGGCCTCTTATTTTTTACCCTTGGGCAACAACTCCGAAAAATCTGCTAAAATAATATGTAAATTACTCGGAAAAGTTTTCGAAATAAAAAGTGCGCTGCACTTAGATTTTGAAATGTATGAGGTCGAAAACCCTTAAATTTACTTATACTGAAACCTCCAATATTTCGGTCATTCTAGTGGTGTAACAAGGCGACAACTGCTCTTGTTTCATTTTCCACTTTCGATCTTGCCCCTGTACGGTTAAACGAACAGTATCTCTTCCCATACGGTGGTTAATACTGTCGTAAGCATGCATTAACTTTTTGCGTTTGCCTCTATCTACCCGATCAAACATACTTAGTTGCAGCTGTGTTTCGGGTGAGGTTTCGTGAACAATAACTCCTGCTTTTTTATAGATGCAATCTTCTCGGTAAATGTGTTCTAAACCTTGCATAGCCATTTTAACAATTTCGAGCGTATCGTTTGTTGCTGTAGCAAACTCTAAGATTTGGTAACCGTTGTATTGTTTTCGATCTACCTTAAAGGGATTGGTAATAATAAATACCGATACTTTTTTAGCTATGCTTTTTTGCCTTCTTAACTTAGATGCGCACATGGAGGCAAAACTAGCAACCGATTCTTTCAACTCGCTGAGCGAATGGACCTCAGTTCCGAAAGAACGGGAAGTACATATGTTTTTTCTAGGACTTGGAGTATCTTCTAAGGGAAAACACGGAATACCTTTTAATTCCTTTACGAGTTTTAAACCCGAAATAGACAAGTTTCGCCTTACCCAAGACTCGTCGCATTGAGAAAGTTGTAAAGCTGTTTTAATACCTCTTTGTTGTAAAAACTTAGCCGTTTTACTACCTACACCCCATACATCTTCCACAGGGAAATAATTTAAAGCCCTACGCAGCAAATCCTCTCCCTCCAGAACAAACACTCCATTTACACGATGCTTTTTGGCTATATGGTTTGCTATTTTTGCCAAAACTTTGGTTTTAGCTATGCCAATAGAAATAGGTATTCCAGTCCATTGTTTTACTTTAGCTCTTAGTAATACTGCTTTTTCCTGGTAGCCTCCAATGGCTGTAAAATCCATAAAAGCTTCGTCTATGGAGTATATTTCAATGGTATTAGACTCTGCTCTTAGTATATTCATTACACGTTTAGACATGTCGCCGTAAAGTGTAAAATTGGTAGAAAAAACACTCACCTTGTGTGCTGCAATTTTTTGTTTTATTTTAAAGGCAGGTTCACCCATTTTAAACCCAAGTGCCTTAGACTCGTTAGAACGTGCTATAATACAACCATCGTTGTTAGACAACACCACCACAGGCTTATTGTCTAATTCGGGGCGAAATACACGCTCGCAAGAAGCATAAAAATTATTGCAATCGGCTAAGGCAATCATACTTCGTGAATAATGTGTGTTACTACTCCCCAAACATTAAAATTCATATCCTCGGTAATTTCTATGGGATTAAAGGCGTCGTTTTCTGGATTTAAATACAATTTAGTTCCATTTTTTTTGATGCGTTTTACGGTAAACTCACTGTCGATTACGGCCAGTACAATGGAGTTGTTTTTTGGAGCAAGCGACTTGTCTACAATCATAACATCGCCGCTGTAGATGTTGGCTTTTTCCATAGAAGAGCCATTTACCCGAACACAAAAGGTAGCCGATGGGTGTTTGATAAGGAAATCTTGTAGATTTATATCTAAATCTAAAAAATCGTCTGATGGCGAGGGGAAACCTGCTTGTACTGTTTGTTCGTACAAAGGAATGGTTTTTAGCACCTCTGAATCTACATCCAAAAATGAAATTCTTTCTTCTTTATTTAACGCTCTTTTCTTCATAAGGGGGATGGCAATTTACAAATCAAATGAATTGATTTTACACGTGTTGAAAACTACAGCAACACATTGACAAATAGTGACAAGGATTAAGCGATTTTAAGCTACTTACACGGTTCGAATACATCCTTGTTTTTTTAATACTTATGGATTTACCCCACCACATACAATGACTAAAACAGTCTGATTTTCTCCCAGTAAATTGGCATGAAAATAAGGAACTGAAAGTGCAGCACCACAGGCAGCTTCTACAGTTACCTGGTATTCATTTAAAAAATTACGTGTAGCATTTACAGCGTCTTGATCGGACATCAGAAATGGTTTTACATTAAAGTTTTGGGCTAACTCTAAAGCTTTTTTAGCTACTTTTTTAGCACCTAAGCTCGTAGCAACAGTACTTATTTCATTTAGCTCCACGAGTTCGTTAGCCTGGTAGCTTTTGTAAAAAGATGCGGCACCAAAGGTTTCGGTTGTAATAACCTGTGCAGTTGTCCAGCCATTTCTTTTCATTCCTTCAAAAATACCGCAAAGCAATCCTCCACCTCCAACAGAAACAATAATTTTATCGGGCTGTTGTATTTGTGCTGCACACTCATCAATAATGGTGGAGTGGCCTTTCCACAAAAGAGGATCGTCAAAGGGAGAAACATAGACTGCATCGCCCTGCTCAGCTATTTTTCTGGCGTACTGGTCTGCCTCGTCCCAAACGGCGCCTATAACCTCTACACTTGCTCCTAAGCTGGTTATTTTATTAACCATAAGAGCAGAAGTAGTCTTGGGTAGAATTACCTTTACTTTTACGCCCAATTGCTTTCCAACATAAGCCAAAGAGTATCCGGCATTTCCACCGGAAGAAGCTATAAAATTTCTTTTTCCTTTATTAATATGAAAACGACACAAAGCTTCCATACCTCTAATTTTAAAAGAGCCCGAAGGCTGGGCAGATTCCATTTTATAAAAAATAGTATTCGACTGGTTTTTCTGTGCAGTAGTCGATTTTAAAATAGGTGTTTCTAGGTAGATTGTTTTGTTCATTTTTTGTTTTAATACGCGTTAAAAAGGGCCCTATGTTCTGTATTACTCGACTAAACAGTTCCTTTTTTTGAACCGTAAAAAAGAAGCCCTAGAGATACAAGGCCCATAAGAACAACTGGAAGAGGTGCCACAGGCTTTGCTAATAGTACATTTACAAGATCAGGCAAAGCAAAAAAGCCCCACATTACAGCAAACAAAAAGCTGATTCTTCTGAGAACAGCTTGATCGGTAAATGAGGTAGCACCTATGAGCATAAACACCATGCCCAATGCCATAGAGCCTACGACTAGTGCAAACTGCTCAAACATTTTAACCGAAGTTTCTAAAGGAGTATCGCCAAAATCATCGGCCATAAGCATTAATTTAAATTCTGGAGAAATTAAACTAAGTAGTAGTGGAAGAACTTGAAGTACTGTTAAAACAACAACAATCCAAAAAATAGTTTTGATTTTCATAGTATACATTTTTAATTAATATTCAAATGTATCTTTTTTAAGGTCTAAAAAAAAGCCTGATGATTATTCCAATCCTTTTTTTTACATTTAGTTTATGAATAAAACACTCGTTCTATTGGTTTTTGCTGTTGTATTTGAGCTAAGGGCTCAAATTGCAGATTCTGTTGTAGTAGACGGAACTAAAATAGCGGTAGAGCTACTGGAGGAAATAACGCTAAAACCCTTGCATTTAAATTCGTCTGAAAAAATAAAATTTAGCAGACTCCAAAGAAAAGTATTTAAAGTGT